>JAICRN010000019.1 GCA_025937335.1 Microcoleus sp. TY_ISSM_2_bin.22 | reverse complement strand
TAGAAAAAAGTGGCAAGTCAGTTAAATTAGCTTTGATGATGCACTGGACTGGTTTGGAGAAGGTAGAGTGCGATCGAATTTTGGGCGAATTTCAAGGCAATTTGCGATCGGCCGTAGCCTCGATCGGTCAGTAGTCAGCAGTCCGTTGACTGTTGAGTGTTGTCAACAGTCAACACTCAACAGTTACCAGTGTCAACCATTTACAAAAACAGAAGATGTAAGCTGACTTTGACTGACACCCTGCACGATTCCCAAATAATTACTGCCAGACTTAATCGCGGTAGAAGCGATACTTGCACCTCCATCCAACTGCAAACTCACAGCTTCAAAAGTCAAGTTTGCAAACCCGATACCGTCAGTCAAACCAATGTTATCCCCAGCCCCAAAATCGACGATCGCATCCGCACCAATTAAAGTAGCCGAAGCAGACAAACCTCCTGCCAAGATAAACGTATCATTTCCGCCGCCGCCGGTCAGAATATCTTGACCGCGATCGCCCGCCAACAAATCGTCGCCGTTACCGCCAATCAAAATATCATCTTCTTTGCCGCCGCGCATAGTATCGTTACCGTCCGATCCGATTAGTCGATCGTTATCGTTGTTGCCGCTGATAAAATCATTGCCAATACCGCCATCAATTGAATCGGATTCTTTGCCGCCCGATAAGCTGTCATTTCCGCCTGCGCCATTAATTGTATCCGCACCTTGCATTCCATTAATGCTATCAGCACCTTCTCCCCCGCTGATATTATCTTTGCCGGAAAGGGCAAAAATTGGCAATCCCGCAGCATTTGTCGGTATTTGACTATCGGCACTATCTGATAGGAAATAATTGCCGCCGCTGGCTGTATTTTTGGGTGCTGTCGTCGGGCTGCCGTCCCCTGTAGCATTGGGTATTGGCGAAATAATCGATACCAATGTGTTGGGAGTTGGTGTGGGAGTTGGTGTGGGAGTTGGTGTGGGAGTTGGTGTGGGAGTTGGTGTGGGAGCGGGATTGACGCTACCGTCAAGAGAAGTCGCAAAAACTTGCGTCCAATAGTGATTCCAATTTTCTGTGCCAGTATCGTTGGCTAAGAAATAGTAACCGATGCCAATTTCTTTGAGATTTGGGTTGAGAATGTTAGTGCGATGGCCGCTGCTGTTCATCCACGATGATACAACTTGTTCGGGTGTAGAAGATCCCGCAGCGATGTTTTCTGCCGCCGCTGAGAATTGATAGCCCGTTGCAGTAATCCGACTTGCTAATGACGAACCATCTTTTCCGGTATGGGAAAAGAAATCTTGCTGGGCCATGTTTTGGCTGTGATTTTCCGCCGCATTTAGTAACTGAGTATTTAAGGTTAGCGGGGATAAACTCAATTTGCCGCGTTCGATGTTGGTAAGTTCTAAAACTCTATAAATAAAGTTTTGATTGGTTGGAGTTGGTGCGACTTGAGAGGCCGATCGCTCTCCTGTTAAAATGTCAGAGGACTGATAACCGGAATTTTGTAGTTGTTCAAGCATGGGGACGATCAAGAGTTTTAACAGTTGTTTTTGCTGGTAGATGAGTTACCCTCTTAACGATAGTTTCCCCGATCGCTAGCTGGTTGGGTACAATTTAATAATTGTCTTAGTCCCTGCCGCTGCTTTATCTATTTTGATTATAGCTGTTCCCAAAGTGCGGATGTCAAGATGCCTGCTCAGGTTGGGAAAGAGAAGAGTGCGATCGACTTTGAGGAGAGTTTACAGGAAATTCGCGATCGCCTGTGACATCAATACAATTTTAGATTTTAGATTTTAGATTTTAGATTTTTCCTGATTAGTAAGGTTTGGGCTACGCACCCAGCCCGCTGGCTGGCTGGCTAGAAACCCGGTTTCTAGGAGTTTTGCAGACAAAAACAAAAACGAGCAATATAGGAAGAAACCGGGTTTCTGAATTCTGTGTGCGATCGCGAACGGAGTTGTTACTAGAATCCGCACAAAAAATTCTAAATGAAATCAAAATTCACAATTGCGCCCGGTTGTTCGCGATCGCCAAAACAATCTCAAGATTTCAAACTATTTTCTTGTCCGACTTTAGCCTCCTGAGCAACTTGTTCAACCTCATCTTTGGCGAGAATTTCCAAAGCCGCCTCTGCTTCTGTACCGCCCAGCCGCCCGAGAGCTTGGGCGACTCTGTAACGAACCTGCCAATCTGCATTAGAAGCGTAGGGAAGCAGCAGCGGCAGCGCCCGCCGATCTCCCAATTCACCTAATGCGCTGATGGCAATGGTTTGGATCAATTCGTTTTCAGAAGTCAGGGCATTTTCTAACATCGGAAAGGCTTTGGGATCTCCCATTTCTCCCAAAGCTGCGACGATGCTCAGTTGCACCAGCCATTCAGAGGTACTGCTGTAAACTTGCTGCAAATCTTCTAAAGCATCGGTTAATTTTAATGCGCCCAAAGCATCTGCAGCAGCAGCTTGCACGTCGGGTTCGGGGTCGTTGTGCAGGCTGTGGAGCAGTATCTCTAAAGCATTCGGCAGGTTCTGCGTGCCGAGGGTTGATATCTGGCTGACTGCTGCGTAGCGAACGCGGACGTTTTTGTCGCCGATCGCGCTTTGAATCAGTTTATAGGCGATCGCGGGTTCTAGTTGCCGCAGTTGGTTGACTGCTCGCAGTCTTTCGCCAAAATCCTCGGAATTCAGCAATTGTTCGACAGACTCAGGGTTAATGCTCATCGGATTTTAGATTTTAGATTTTAGATTTTAGATTTGGTAATTGGTAATTGCCAAAACCGAGCGAGATTTAAGGAGCGATGACTCATTTTCTGATACAGTCATGGAACTGCAACCGTTAATTAAGATTCCGCAGCCATCGATCTGATAATATCTCCCCTAGTGAGGATGCCGATTACTTTGCCTGCAGAATCGACCACCGGCAATCGGTGGATGCTGCGATCGTGCATCAGTTTGGCAGCTTCTTGGACAGATTTGTCGGGCCCGATGGTAACTGGTTCTTTACTCATCGCTTCTCCTACTGTTTGTCCTAAAGCCTTGTGGAGGTCTCGCTCGTAACGAGAGGGATTTTCCAAATAAATCACGCTGTCGAGCACCATGATGTAAGCGGGCGGAGTTACGCCGGTTTCGCGCCACATCAAGTCGGTTTCGGAGATGACTCCTACCAACAAGTCATTCTCATCTACGACGGGAAGACCGCTAATGTGTCGATCGGCTAAAATTTTAATCGCTTCGTTCAAGGGCATTTCGGGTCGCGCCAAAATCGGCTCGCGGCTCATTACATCGGCTACTGTTTTTGGCATGATTAGCGGTTGATTGAGTTGTTTCTCTAAATCGATCATATAGGGAAAGCGCGGCACAGACTGAAGAAAGGCAGCTCTGCTGAAGGTATTCGTTAGAAGGTAGAAGGAAGGAAAAATTTTGAGTGCCAGAATTTTTGCTGTTTTTTTCGATCGCACTCTAAAATTCTGCCCTTTCCCGGACTCCGGCGGGCGATCGGGCTGACAAGATTGTTAAGATATCTTAAAGAGCGGATAAATCCTTAGCAATGCCAGAATCTCCAACCTCAGAACCAGACTCCCAACCAGAACCCCGCTGTGTATTGGTTTGCCAGTATCAATCTTGCCTGAAAAACGGTTCAGCAGCAGTGCTAGCTGCTTTTGAAGCTCAACAAGTTGCAGGGGTAACAGTTGAGGCCAGTAGCTGTCAGGGACAGTGCAACACTGGCCCGACTGTACGAGTTACCCCTGAGGAAATTTGGTATTGTCGAGTTAAACCGAGTGATGTACCCTTGATTGTGGAACAGCACCTCAAAGGGGGAAAACCTGTAGAGGCGCTGTTCAATCCGAGAATTCATGCGCGTTATTATTATTAAAATTGACTTTACTCCGCGACACTTCCAAGCTCTCGCGCATCTAATTTTAATAATTATTGTTAAGGAACTTGCGCTCATCAACCCGGTTTGTACGATCGATCTCTAATATATGTACGACTTGAGAATCAAAGGAATTGCGCTTAGTTTGTTAGTGCTAGTTCTGGGGCGTCCGCCGGCGGTTGCTGCTCAAACGTCGGCGGTTGCTGGGGATATTTGTCCTGCGGAATTGGGGTCACAAGTAGATGCGATCGTCAACCGTCCCGAATTTAGCCGATCGCGCTGGGGCATTTTGATTCAACCTCTATCTTCTACTGCTACTCTCTACAGCCGCGACGCCCAAAAATATTTTATTCCCGCATCAAATGCCAAGCTGCTAACCACAGCCGCTGCTTTGCAGAAACTCGGTGCAGATTTTCGGATTAAGACATCGGTTTACAGTGGCGAAAATGGGAGTTTGTATGTTGCCGGTAGGGGAGATCCGAGCATTGCTGAGGCTCAGTTGAAATCTTTGGCGCAGCAGTTGAAGCAGCGGGGAATCAGTCAAGTTAACCAGTTGATTGGCGATGACAGCTATTTTCAAGGCAGTGCAGTCAATCCGAATTGGGAATGGGAAGACGCGCAAGCTGGCTACGGAGCACCGATTAACAGTTTAATTTTCAATCAAAACGCGATCGACCTTCTATTGTCCCCGCAGAATCTCGGGCAACCTCTGAAAGTTACTTTTGCCGAACCCAAGCTGGCAAATCAGTGGCAAATCCAGAATAATTCAGTAACAGTCGCCCAAAACGAATCTGAGTTTATTGAAGTTGGCAGAGAGTTCGATCGACCTGCAATTCGAGTTAGCGGACAGTTGAAAGTTGGTGCAGAATCAGAATCAGCTTATGTCGCCGTTGTCAACCCCGCTAATAATTTTTTGCAGCATTTTCAGCAAGTTCTGGCGGCGGAGGGAATTCCTGTCAAACAGGCTTTCGTTGCATCTGCTTCTGGGAATTATAATCAAGAATTAGCGACTGTTGAATCGCCTGCGATGGCGGAATTGGTGAAAGAAACTAATCGAGAAAGCAACAATCTTTATGCAGAAGTTTTATTGAGGTTGCTGGGAAAAGTTACAGACAAAATGCCCCTGCCGCAAACACTCACAGCCAAGATGCCCCTGCCACAAGAGGATACAGGTGAAATCGGTTTGAAAGAGTTAAAGACAGTTTTAACTCAATTAGGAGTAAACCCAAACAGCTACATATTAACCGACGGTTCGGGCTTGTCTCGCCACAATTTAATTAGTCCAGAAGCCTTGGTGCAAACTTTGAGATTTATGGCAAATTCACCTGCTGCGTCTATTTACCGCCAGTCACTGCCGATCGCTGGCGAAAACGGCACTTTGAAAAATCGCTTAAATATTACACCAAACCGCGTAACTTTGCAAGCGAAAACAGGAACTTTGAGCGGAGTTTCGGCGCTGTCGGGATATATCGAAGTTCCGAATTACGAGCCTCTGGTATTTAGCATTATCGTGAATCAATCTGACCTATCGGCTGCAAAAATGCGATCGGCAACTGACGAAATTGTGCTATTATTGAATCGCCTGCGCCGCTGTTAAAACAACAAATTTAAGGTGAGAAAGTTAAGATTAGTAATTACACCTAAAAAGCAGGACACCGAAAAACCCTACAAGTTTTAAGTTTAATTAGATTGCAGCGGCGGGACTCGAAAAGCAGCTACAATAAAAGCAGAAACATTAAAACCATTGGGTCGTTTCAGCCTGCTACCAGTCGGCTGGTTCTGTACTTCCCCAAAATAAGTCTAACTTTCCAACTATGAATTCTTTCGATTCCGAACAGCAACACATCTTTGTCGAAACCAACAACATCCGCCTGCACTGCGTTTCTCAAGGAGAAGGGGAGCTCGTTCTCCTCCTGCACGGGTTTCCAGAGTTTTGGTACTCTTGGCGCCATCAAATCCCTGCTTTAGCCCGTCATTTCAAGGTTGTGGTGCCGGATTTGCGCGGCTACAACGATTCTGACAAGCCGGCCAGCGGCTACGATTTAGATACGCTGAGCGCCGATATTCGCGGTTTGATTGCCAGCTTGGGCTATGCAAAAGCTCACGTTGTCGGTCACGATTGCGGAGGTGCGATCGCGTGGAATTTAGCTCAAAAATTCCCCGAAAAACTCAACCGCTTGGCGATTTTAAACGCTCCCCACCCGCAGCGATTCGTGCAGGAAATGGCGAGCAACTTAGATCAAATCCGCCGCAGTTGGCACATTTTGGCTTTTCAGGTTCCCGGCATCCCCGAATGGTTGATCCGGCAAAATTTGAAAGATTTTGTGCAAAGTATTTTGCAGGGACAAGCTATTCGCAAAGGAGCTTTTAGCGCTGAAGAAACTAAGATTTATCAGACTGCTTTAGAAAAGCCGGGAGTATTAGCGGCTGCGATGAATTATTACCAGCAGATGTTTCACCCGCAGCGGCTTTGGAATTGGGGACAGAAATTAGAACCCGTGACAGTTCCTACTTTGGTGCTTTGGGGAGAAGAAGATTCGTTTTTGAGCCACAAACTTGTAGAAGGTTTAGATCGGTTAATTACGGCTCCGTTTAAGTTGAAATTAGTTCCTAACTGCGGTCACTGGATTCAGCAGGAAGCGCCGCAAACGGTGAATCGAGAATTGCTGAGTTTTCTGAGAAATTCTTCTCCTTCTTTGGCTTTGGCATAGAAAAAAATTAACGCTTGCAAATAAGAACGGGCTTTCCTGCCCGTTCTCGATGTCTGAGAAATTCTACTGTTTCATATCAACTCCGGTAGCGTCGGGATTAATAGTACCCACAGTCAGGACACCGCGAGTGCCTGCGTCCCCACAATTAATCGGGGTAGGGACACTCTTGCACTCGCGGTGTCCTCGGTATCATTCAGATACTACCGGAAACGATATAAGTCGCGATCGCACGCTTTCCCAAAAAACCCGGTTTCTCGCTGTCACGTTCGAGCGTATATGACCAAATGGCCTGAATCAACCGGGTTTTTGCGTCCAGGACTGTGTTGGTTAATCCCAGAGCAAATTTTCTTGGATCAGCAGTGCAATCATCGCCGTTCTGGAACAAACACCGAGTTTGATAAAAATCCGCCTCACGTAAGTAGCAACCGTCCAGTGACTGATATTTAAATTTTTGGCAATACATTTATTTGGCAGACCTTGGGCTACTAATTGCGCGATTGCTCTTTCCCGTGGACTCAGGCTAATTTCCGGTTTGTAACTTGTGCTTTGCATATTTTTGCAATGAGGTAACGAGTTAAAATCTAATCAATTAAGGGTTGAATTCTGAGTTTTTCTCGAACTTCAGATAAAGGAGTTTCCCAATCAGATGCAACATCCCAATCTATTAGCCGATTGGCTAGTTTTCCGTGTTTTAAGCCTTTGATAATTTGTCCGATCGCGCATTTGCCCCCGATCAGTCCAACTAACACTAAAATCGCACAGGAAGGACGAAATACTTGAGCGCGAGTAAACGCTTGAAGTACCAATTCATCTTCTGTTGAAGCTGAAAGACCGGTCAGCACGTGCCAAACGTCGTGGTTTCGCTGAATCCAGTCTCCCGATGCGATCGGCTCAAAGCCTTGTTCGTCTAGAAATCGCGCCACTTCGCACCCTAATGTTCCTGCTGGCAGTTGGCGCAATTTTGCCAAGTCTATTTCAAGATGTCGATCGCTCTCAATTTGAGGATTAATTGTTCGAGCCATCTTTAATATAACTTCTAATTGACCGTCAGCCATAATTTATTTTACCTTTAGTAAAAACTTGATTTTACTCATAATTTAATTTGCGTGCCTTAAAGTTCATTCGCGATCTAGACCAACTTGATTTTTTGAGCGAGTTAGCTCAGAAATTCGTCTTTTCTATTCGAGGAATCTGCTTTCAGGAACCTTTGCATTTCTTTACAAACAGCCTGAGATGTGAAATTTGCCCACTTTAACGATCGCCCTAGTATTGCTAACACCAACTTCGCCGTCGCGGTACTACTCCGTAAACTCCACAGTATTTAACGGTGATTCCAGCTCCTTACTTACGTATATAAATTTATTTTGCTAGGAATTATTAGCACTTGCAATGAGTCAGAAGTGAGACCGTGTAGGTTTATTGATACGGGTGCTTCCAAGTGAAGAGAGTTGAAGGGAGCTGAAGTAGGGTGAAGTTTTGCAGAGTTGATACCGTCAATCGATTTTAGATTTTAGATTTTAGATTTTAGATTTTAGAATTGACCCCACGGATAAATTCGGGGGCTCCTTTATCGGATACAGGTTTTTTATTTCTGGGTCCTGAGTCTGCTTTCGGAATGAATCCGGGGGCTTGTATCCTGGATGCTTTCGGTCAATGGATCTCAATAACAGGCTTTCCGGCGCGTTCCACAAAAATTAAATTTTGTTGTGGGCTGGGCACTCTTAGCCCGCCCGCGCTGTCGAGCAAATGAGTGACACTCGATCGAGCGACTGGCAAAGTATTTTAATTAAGAGCTATAAATAAAGTATCAATTTATCCCCAGTGTTGCCATGAAAAAACATTATGTCTGGTTATCGGCAGCAGTTTTGTCTTTATTTTGGTGCGGCGCTGCTAGCGCTACTACTTATATTAATGCCTCCACGGGCAAAACTTCGTTAAACCTATCAGAAGAAGGTAATAATCCCCGAGGATTTTATTATACAAAAGTAGGCGATCGCGAATTTATAGGCGATATTAAAATCAACCGTTCTGAACGCGCGACCGGCTCTTACCACTATAGGGGAACTTTCCAAGATCGCGCGATCGGTCCTGGCAGAAAAATTGTTTGTTCTGGGGATATCGCTATTGTCAGGCATCAAGTTGGAACAAGCGGTCAATTGGGAGTAAAAGTTACTTGGAAGGTGAAGGGAGGAGAAAATTGTCCCTCCATCCAGACATTTCAAATGAATTTAGTTGAGCCTTTACCGCGTGCTAATGCTAGCGGCGACTACACTTCTAACAATGCTAATACTTGGCTGACCGAAACTGCTGGCTTAGCAACTTGGCCATTGTGGCGAATCACCTCGCGGGATGGAAAACTCAACTGCCGCCATACGCCAAACGGAGCAATTCAACAAGTTTACAGCGCGAACAAAGATAGAATTTCCGGTGAACTCAGGGGAACAAATGCAATTAAAATTGAGAAGGGTCAACCCTGGCTGCTGACAACAAAAGGCTGTTATGTGCGCGCTAATTCTCAATACGTTCAGCCAGTTTCTATGCCACAGTAAGCGATATCAAATCTCTTAGCGTATCGGAATTATTCATATCTCTCTTCTCGACCTCTGCGTAAATCAGCGTCAATCCATTGTTATCTGCGGTTAATACATTCTCTTTTTTTAAACGCAGATACAAGCAGATAAACACAGATTAACGCAGATGAATTATATGAATTCCGGTTGCACCGTCCGTAATTGTTGACTTTTGACTGGATTTTACCATGTCGATGCTACCGGATTTGATATGACAAAAGTGATAAATAAACTGCTGCTCATATCAAAGCCTGACTTCTTAAATAAAGAAGTCAGGCTGCTGGGTGTTCTGTTTTTTTAAGTTGTTATACTTAAAACCTGATTTGCGATTTAGTGGCCGAGTAGCATAGCTTTTTCTGCCAAATCTTTGCTTTCAATAGCCTTCGGTTCTTTCAGGATAAAAACACAAAGGAAGCACACAACTACAGCAGCAATTCCGAGTACCTCAAAGAAGCTGCGGTTGCCTGCCACTGTTTGGGGCAGAAAGCTATAAAGGGTGGCGTAAATTACAGAGCCGACACTGCCGTAAGCACCGATATTGCCGGCAATTTGACCAGTTGTTTCTGGTTTAATTAAGGGGGCGATGCCAAAAGTCGCACCTGCGGCGGCGAAGACAAAGAAGGCACATAACATGGTCATGACAATCACAATTGCTAAATGCCAGTTGGCCGTAATTTGGCTCATAATTAAATACCCCAATCCCACTCCGCCGGTCATCACTGTCAGCGTCCACTTGCGGCTGCCGATTTTATCAGAAATTAACCCTCCGGCTGGACGGCTGACTAAGTTCATCAGCGGATATGTAGCAGCTATCGGCCCGGCGATCGCATGATTTAGATTGAAAGTGTGTTCAAAAAATTCCGGTAACATCGAAACCACAGCGAGCTCTGAACCAAAGCTGACTGCATAAGCTAGTTCTAATACGAATACTTGACTGATTTGATAGCGTTCTTGAGGTGGGTAATGTTTTTGACCGGTGACAACTTCTCGGTTAACTTCCCAGGCTTTGTAAGCCTGAATTAAATAGAGTGCTGTCAAACTAATCCAAATAGCGTACATCACATTGGCAGTCAGAAAATTTGCTTTCTGCAAGCGCCACACAATCAAAGCTAAGGCACCAAATAGAGGAATATTGGTCATCGACAGCGCCCAAAAGCTTTTGGCGCTGGTGACTTCCATTGCGCCGTTGCGGGTCGGGCGCTGATAGACTTTGCCGGGAGGAGTGTCTTGAACGTTGCAGTAAAAAATGACTCCGAAAACTGCTGTGGCAATCCCACTAAGGGCGATCGCCAGCCGCCAATTTGTGTGTCCGACTGAGAGAAAAGCTGTTCCTGCCGCGATCGCCGGTAACGCTGCTTCTGCGGCAAAAGAGCCAAAGTTGCCCCAGCCGCCATAGATACCTTGAGCGAAGCCGATATCTTTTGGGGGAAACCATTCGGCAACTAAGCGAATGCCAACCACGAATCCAGCGCCGACAATTCCCATTGCCAAACGGCTCAAAACCAACTGATTGAAGTTTTGGGCAAAGGCGAATGCCAGTGTCGGAAATGCTGCATATACCAGGAGTGAAGAGAAGGTGATGCGAGGCCCGAAGCGATCGAGCAACATCCCGATAATAATACGTGCAGGAATTGCGAAAGCTAGGTTGGACAGACTGATGATTCTGGCTTGCCCAACTGTCAGTCCCAAATCGTGCTGCACCGTTGTGCTGAATGGTGCGTAGTTGAACCACACTACGAAAGTTAAGAAAAAAGCAAACCAACTCAGGTTCAGAATCCGAAAAGGCCCTCTGAACGATAAAAGCCCTTGAAGCATATATAACTTGTCCTAATAAATAATACAGATTATTAATTTCGAGTTGACTTTCTAACTGTTTGGGGTAACGGTTTTTTTACGATCGCGCTTTGATGTTGCGTTCCAATTCAAGTGGATGTCCAGAGGAAAAATTGTATACAAAGTTACTGTTTGCGCTCAAAAACCCAACTGGCGCATGGAATTAATGCAGATCGTGCATTTAAACCTAATTTTAGTAATAAATACTTATTGCGTTAAAATAAAAAAAACAGTATATTTGAATACAGAAATTAAATTTATTTTAATAACAGGTAAGTAAAAATGCTTGTAAGCTTAACCGAAAGAGAAACTCAGCAAGGCGATCGCCACTCAACCAGTGCCATGAACAACGGATTAAAGGTTCAATCAAGACTTTTTAGTTTTCTGACAGTATGTGTAGCAGTGGCTGGATGCTTGGGAACTGCTTCTGGGGCGATCGCCCAGGAAGCTAAACCGCAAGTAAAAGCACAGGCGATCGAGCAATCCAATCAGCAGCCAGTCAACAGCACGACAAGTCAACCTACTGCTGCGCCTCAATTCGATGCAGCAGCGCAAGAAGAAATTGCTCAGATGTTGCTGGGATTTATCTATTTTGTGTTGCCAGTGGGTGTGGGCTTAACTATTTTTCTGCACGACAAATACGCTCAGAAGCGCTCTGCTACTCTCAACCAGCAGATAGAAGTTTTAGAGATTTCCTTCCACCAAAACCCTCAACATTAAACGCGCTCTCAAAAGTATCTGGCGGTTAAAACTCAGATTTTGCAACAATTTCAGCAACAGGCAAGATGCCTGTTCCACAAGAAAATTGAATTTTTGTGGAACAGGCATCTTGCCTGTTCTTGAAAATATTGTTCTTTGGTTAATTCAAGGCAACATACTATTGCTAAGCTCAAGAAAATTGAATTTTTGTGGAACAGGCATCTTGCCTGTTCTTGAAAATATTGTTCTTGGGTCAATTCAAGCCCACCTACTATTGCTAAGCTAAGCTGTCGCACATCTAAATTGTATTTTTAGGGCAGGCGAGACGCCCACCCTACAAGAACTTCATCACTCTTGACTGTAAAATTTAGATGCAGCTCAGCTTAAAAGATTTAGATTTCTTCCAAATCCTCTACATCTTCTACATTGTCTAGATCTTCTACATTGTCCAGATCTTCTGCATCCTCATCGTCATTGTCAACAGGGGCAACAGAATTAGCAGAAACCACAGCACCAGTCTCAAGTTTCTTTTTAACTAGCTGCTCAATTTCATTTTTGAAGTCGGCATTTTTCTCCATGTGTTGGATCACTTTGTCTCGTCCTTGAGCTATGTTCTCGCCGTTATAGCTATACCAAGAACCTTTTTTGATAATTACTCCCATTTCGTCGGCCAAGTCAGTCAGACAGCCTAAAGTAGAAATGCCTTTGCCAAATACAATGTCAAATTCGGCAATGCGGAAAGGCGGAGCAACTTTATTTTTAGCAACTTTAACTTTCGTGCGGTTGCCGTACTCTTCTGTGCCTTTTTTCAAGGTTTGAATCCGGCGGATGTCAAGCCGCACGCTGGCGTAGAACTTGAGTGCGTTACCGCCGGTTGTGGTTTCGGGGTTGCCGTAAGTTACGCCGATTTTCTGCCGCAATTGGTTGAGGAAGATGACGGTACAGCCGGATTTGCCGATGTTGCCGGTGATTTTCCGCAAAGCTTGGCTCATCAAGCGCGCTTGCAAACCCATGTGGGAGTCGCCCATGTCGCCTTCGATTTCGGCGCGGGGGACGAGGGCGGCTACGGAGTCAATTACTACGATATCGACGGCGACGGAACGCACGAGTTGATCGACAATTTCTAGGGCCATTTCGCCGGTATCCGGCTGGGAAACTAAGAGATTTTCAATATCGACGCCCAAAGCTGAGGCGTAGGTGGGATCGAGGGCGTGTTCGGCATCGACGAAGGCTGCGATACCGCCGGATTTTTGGACTTCGGCGATCGCGTGGAGGGCTAGAGTGGTTTTACCGGAACTTTCCGGGCCGTAAATTTCAATGACTCGGCCTTTTGGCAAACCGCCGCCCAAAGCAATGTCCAGTGTCAGGGCTCCGGTGGGAATGGTTTCTACCCTCATGCGAGTGGAGTCTCCCAATCGGACTATCGCCCCTTTGCCAAAGCTGCGCTCGATTTGGGAGAGTACGGAAGTTAGAGCTTTTTGCTTTTCTGAGTTTTCAGTGGAAGTTTTTATAGACGTTTCTTTTTTTGGCATTTGCGGTACGCGGGTAGACCCCTTGCGGAGCTTGTTGATTAACTGTACAACACGTATGTTAGCAGTTATTTTTAGGCTCTGGAGCTTCTGGGAGGATCTGGCTGAAGATTTTTGATTTTGGGAGTGGTTCAGCCTGAGCCAGCTTTCAGAAGGCTCTGAGCTAGAAGGTATTCGGCATCCGGCAGAGGGTAGAATTATTTTCTGTTAGGGGATGTAGTTGGTATCGATCGCTCTCGGAGTGCGGTTTACGATGATCTACAGTTCCAAATTCCGTGAAGCGTAGCTATCCCGGAGGGAATCGCCACAATTATGACAAGCATGGGATCTACAACACATCAAGACACATCTGTTAATACCAAAAATTCCCGCTGGCTGATGAACTTATTGGCGATCGGCATTTTATTAGGTATCGGATTTCGGTTTTTTGAGATCGATCGCAAACTTTACTGGCACGACGAAGCTTACACATCAATCCGCGCCGCTGGTTTCACCCGCCAAGAAATCGACGACGAACTATTCCAAAACCGGATTGTTCCGGCACCGGAATTGCAAAAATATCAGCGGATTAAACCGGGAAGTACAGAAGCAGATACAATTCGTTCTTTGGCACTCGAAGACCCGCAGCATCCTCCTTTATACTTTCTCATGGCTCGTTGGTGGATGCAGCAATTTGGCAGTTCTCTAACAGCATCCCGCAGTTTGCCAACAATATTGAGTTTGCTGTCGCTGCCTTTGATGTACGCTTTAGCTCAGGAACTTTTCGCCTCGAATTTGGCGGCGTTATTAGCAACAGCACTTTTGGCTTTATCTCCCTTTGACATATTGTTTGCTCAGACAGCAAGGCAGTACAGTTTGCTGACAGCCACAGTTATTGGCAGCAGTTGGCTGCTGCTGAGAGCAGTGCGGTTGCGGGGTTGGCAAAATTGGGTATTTTACTCGCTGGCGATCGCCCTTGGTTTCTACACTCACCCTTTCTTCAGTTTAACACTCATCGGACACGGAGTTTTTATAATTTCTTACTGGTTGTTTGTCAAAAAAACAAAATTGCGAGGTCATGTCACTAATTCCCAATTTTTCCTGGCAGTAATAGCAGCTTTAATATTGTATATTCCGTGGATTTACGTGCTGGCAACCAACCTGGAACGAGCATCAGCTACGACTGATTGGACGCGAGTATCTCCGGGTTGGCTGTATCTTGTCAAATTGTGGGCGCTCAGCTTTACAGCATTATTTTTTGACTTCGACTTCGGCTTTGATAATATTGGAAATTATCTGCTGAGATTGCCATTTTTGCTGTTAATTGCGGTAGCCCTTTACACAATCTGCCGCCGGACTAGCAGTTCAACTTGGCTGTTTATTTTAACATCTATTTTTGTACCTTTTTTGCTCCTGGCTTTACCGGATTTAATCCTAGGCGGCAAACGTTCCGCCGTCAGCCGCTATCTGATTTCCTGCTTTCCGGGAGTGCAGCTAGCAGTTGCTTACTTGCTCGCCTGTTACCTGAAAACTCAGCAGCGGTTTTGGCAAGTCATTTTAGCCTTGGTATTTACAGCAAGTGTATCATCCTGTACGGTCAGCGCTTTTTCTGATACTTGGTGGAGCAAAGACTTGAGCTATTTTAATGCTGAAGTTGCGAAAATTATTAACAAAGAAGCTATAGCTAACCGATCGATTAAAGATACAATTGTAATTAGCGATCGCGGGAACGATTTTACGAACATGGGAGATTTGCTTTCTCTGAGTTATTTGCTCGACAAAGACGTGCGGTTGATCCTGATGAGCCAGTCGCCAGAAATCGAGATGCTGAACAAATATTCGGCTCCCCTGGTATTCCGCCCTTCGGAAAAATTGCGATCGGCACTCAAACAAAATCAACGCCGCCTAGAGCCAATATTGGAGTATGCCAGACTTTTTCGAGTGCGGCGAGCTTCTTAGAGCAGATTGACAGAAATGGACGATCGTCCTCGGTAGGGTGCGTCAGTTGATTTTAGATTGTAGATTGTAGATTTTAGATTTATTCCACCGATGAATCTGGGAGATTAAACTTTGGTCTAAAATTTTTGGATCTTCACGACAGGAGTACGTGGCACGGTATCGATTTTTGGGCGGGGTCACAAAAAAACTGTTTGAGTTGCCTCAAATATTTCGACTGACACACCTTAAATCACTATTGGGGCATTTTTGTCAAAATTCCCGCTAAAGTGCGTCAGAAAAAAACTGTGTCAGTTGTCTCAAGTATTGGGGCTGACGCACCCGACACTATCAGCAATAATTATTTAAATACTTAGGATCAAACGCAATGCAAGAGTTAAATAATTCATCTTCCGAATTCGCAGAGGAATTTCGCAATCTTCAAAAAGAATTACGCGAACGTTGGCGAGCTGTCGAAGAATTCGACAGCGGAGATTGTGACATTATTATCATTCCTTCTCTCAGCTTAGATCAGCAAGAAATGAAGAAAGTTGAGGGTGCTTACCACTACGAAGAGCGGCATTTATTTTCTTTGATTCGCCTGCGAAATCCCCGCACGCGCTTAATTTACATTACCTCGGAGCCGCTGCACCCCATGATTGTGGATTATTACCTACAATTGCTGCCGGGAATTCCATTTTCTCACGCGCGCGATCGGCTTTTGCTGTTCTGTACTTACGATGCTTCTGCCAAATCCCTCACCCAGAAAATTTTAGAGCGTCCCCGCTTGATGGAGCGCATTCGTCAAGCAGTGCGGCCGACAAAATCTTATATGGTTTGTTATAACTCGACGCCCTTAGAACGCGAGTTATCTGTTAAATTGGGGATTCCTTTATGGGCTAGCGATCCCGATCTGTTATACTGGGGAACAAAAAGTGGCAGCAGGCAAATTTTTAAAGAATGTGGGCTGCCTTATCCTGACGGTTCCGAGTTGGTTTGGAATGCGGAAGATTTAGCGGAAGCTGCGGCCGGGCTCTGGGAAAGGCAACCGCATTTGCAGCGGATCGTAATTAAGTTAAATGAAGGTTTTTCGGGTGAAGGAAATGCTATTTTAGAGCTGAATTCCCTCGCCGGTAAAGCGCCTAAAGAAAGAGCGAAGGCAATTGGCGATAGCTTCCATAATTTGCGCTTTCAAGCAACGGGCGAAACCTGGGAAAATTTTAGCAGCCGCATTCCCGAATTAGGGGCAATTGCCGAAGCATTTATCGAAGGAGAAGAAAAGTTATCGCCCAGCGTTCAAGGCAGAATTGTTCCCAGCGGCGAAGTAGAAATTCTCTCAACCCACGACCAAATTTTAGGAGGCCCAGACGGTCAAATTTTCTTGGGCTGCCGATTTCCTGCGGACGAATCTTATCGAATAGCTTTGCAGGAATTGGGATGGAAAGTCGGCCAAAACTTAGCTAAAAAAGGCGCTTTAGAGAGATTTGGAGTAGATTTTATGGCAGTCCGGCAATCCGACGGCAAGTGGGATATGCAAGCAATAGAAATTAACCTGCGCAAAGGCGGGACAACTCATCCGTTTATGGCGCTGAAGCTGTTAACAAATGGTCGGTACGAACGTTCTACAGGATTATTTTACAGTCAGCAGGGTCGTCCGAAATATTATGTGGCTTCCGACAATTTGCAAAAAGAACGCTATCGGGGATTGTTGCCGAATGATTTGATGGATATTATTGCTGACAATCAACTGCACTTTGACACCAGCACTGAGACGGGTACGGTGTTTCATTTAATGGGTTGTTTGTCGGAGTTTGGCAAGTTGGGATTGACAAGTATCGGCAATTCGCAGCAAGAGGCAGAGGAGATGTATAACAAAGTTGTGAAAGTTCTCGATCGCGAAACGTCAGGCGATTTTACATTTTAGATTTTAGATTTGATCCAGTCAGTCAGCGTAGATCCCCGGCTTCTTGAAGAAGTTGGGGATCTAATATCCCTCGCGTTTTGTATAGCAAACGATAAGACGATTAGGATGTTCTTAATCACCCAAACCATTGCTGTTATTGAATTGGCCTTCTTGCTTCTTGCTTCTTCCTTGCGTTAGAGCTAATTTTTAGCGGGATAAAGGGGCGTGGGGTCGATCGAACCTGTGCGGTTGAGCGGCCAAAAACGGACAATTGCCCTACCGATGATATTTTGCTTGGGTACAAAGCCCCAGTAATGACTGTCACAGCTTGCGTTGCGGTTGTCGCCGAGCACCAAGTAAGAATTTGGAGCTACAACTACAGGCCCGTAGGGATACTGCGGAATTTCTTCAATATATTTTTCCTGTAGCGGCTGCTTGTTAATAAAAACTTTTCCGTCTTTGACTTGCACAGTGTCCCCTGGAAGTCCAATAACTCGCTTGATATAGGCATCTTTGATAGGTGGCGGCTGTCCCGTGCACAAACTAGCCGGGTCAGGAGGCATAAATACGATAATATCTCCTCGCTGGGGATCTTGGAATCGATAGCTTACCTTGTCTATAATTAATCGATCGTTAATTTGTAAGGTTGGAAGCATCGAGCCAGTGGGAATGTAGCGTGCTTCGGCAACCAGGGTGCGGATACCAAAGGCCAAAAATGCTGCTAAGCCGATCGTCTTAATTCCTTCGATCCAAGGATTTTCGGTGTCTTGCGGAGGTTTTTCGTCGGCTGACTTGTCTAGACGAGTCATAAGTATTAAGTGACTGGGCTGGATACAAATTATAAACTTAATTCAGAGTTTTTTCAGGAAATCTGCAAAATCTTTGCCGGCAGGGTGGGTTTTTGCATTTGCCCTGTTAATTGACGAGTCCAAAACCTCGATTTGTGTGCGAATAATTTTTTTATGACTCGCTAGGAATGCCTACCCATAAAAAAATATTTGTTGCTTTACAGGAATCTGCCTGTCACTTTAAACCTGTCCAATAATAAACCGGGTTTCTTACATAGATATATCGTCCTCAACCTCTTGTTTTTGGTATAAACCGGGTTGGCGAGCGCAAGTCTGATTCATATTTCTTACTATTAGCATACCTATTTTGAGGATAAAATTTTTATAGGCTCACACACACATCACTCATTTAATTATAGCTTATGCCGACCACATCAAGTTTGTTAATCCGCCGCGCTCGCATTTTGTTACCCGACGGCGAGTTTTTGGTAGGGGACGTGCAAATCTGCGATGGCAAAATTGTTCGGGTTGCTCCTGAAATTGCCGCATCGGGCGATCGAGAAATAGATGCGATCGGCTTAACTTTGTTACCCGGAGTAATCGATCCCCAGGTACACTTCCGCGAACCGGGTTTAGAACACAAGGAAGACTTGTTTACGGCTAGCTGTGCTTGCGCTAAAGGCGGCGTGACATCGTTTCTGGAAATGCCGAATACGCGACCCCTGACCACAACCCAAGCTGCCTTAGATGATAAACTAAGTCGCGCTGCCGAGAAGTGTTTGGTGAACTACGGCTTTTTTATTGGTGCAACCCCCGAGAATTTGCCGGATTTGTTGAATGCGAATCCGACTCCGGGAATTAAGGTGTTTATGGGTTCGATGCACGGGCAGTTGTTGGTGGATGGAGAAGCAACTTTAGAGGCGATTTTTGCGGCAGGCGATCGACTAATTGCCGTGCACGCAGAAGACCAAGCTAGAATCAACCAGAGGCGTCAGGAATTTGCCGGGATTTCCGATGTTGCCGTGCACTCGCAAATTCAAGACAATCAAGCAGCTTTATTAGCAACTCAGCTAGCATTAAAACTTTCTAATAAATATCAGCGCCGCCTGCATATTCTGCACCTTTCAACTGGGGATGAAGCTGAGTTATTGCGCCAGGAAAAACCGACTTGGGTGACAGCAGAAGTTACGCCGCAGCATTTGTTGTTAAATACCAGCGCCTATCAAAAAATTGGCAGTTTAGCTCAGATGAATCCGCCTTTGCGCGAACCCCGCGATAACGAAATACTTTGGCAAGCTTTACTCGACGGCGTAATTGATTTTATCGCCACCGATCACGCGCCGCACACATTAGCAGAAAAAGCTCAAGATTATCCGAATACGCCGTCTGGAATGCCGGGAGTCGAAACTTCTTTGCCTTTGATGCTGACCCAAGCAGTAGAGGGAAGATGTACAGTGGCGCAAGTTGCTAATTGGATGTCGGCGGCAGTTGCTAAGGCTTATAAGATTCCCAACAAAGGGGCGATCGCTCCGGGTTTTGATGCGGATTTGGTATTAGTAGATTTGGATAATTATCGACCTGTGCTGCGAGAAGAAATGGTGACCAAGTGCGGCTGGAGTCCTTTTGAAGGTTGGAGTTTGACTGGATGGCCTGCGGTCACGGTTGTGGGAGGAAAAGTGGTTTTTGAAAATGGTAAATTGGATACAAATGTGAGGGGAGAAGCATTGACATTTGACGCTGAATAAGCGGGAATTTAACTCAAGTGTTATAATTGGGTATTCCCGATCGCAAAGGCGATATTACCCATGCTTCTCCAAGAACTAGAAACACAACTCCTGGCCTTAACTCCGACTGAGAAAGCTGAAGCCATCCGGCTTTTAACCCAAAGTTTAAACAATAGCTGGCCAGGAATTACCAAAACTCCCGACGTGTGTGGCGGCGATGCTTGCATTGCCAAAACTCGCATCCCTGTTTGGCTGCTTGAAAGTTTTCGCCGTGAAGGTTCAAGCGATGCTGAACTTCTACAATTTTATCCCCATCTCAGCGCGGCCGATCTAGTCAATGTTTGGACTTATGCTGATGCACATCTGGAGGAAATCGAAGAAGCAATCTGCAAGAATGAGGAAGCCTGAGTCATGCTGAATTTGTATGCAGACGAACAATTTCCTTTGCCCGTTGTGCAATTGCTGCGCGCTTTTGGTCACAAGATTCTGACTGTTCAGGAAGCAGGAAAAGCAGGACTTGGGATTCCAGATCCAGAGGTGCTAGCATTTGCTATAAGCAAAGATAGAGCTGTTTTGACTTTAAATCGGTTTGATTTCATCGGACTGCACAACCGACAGCCAGACCACTCTGGTATTATTGTTTGTACCAAAAATCGGAATGTAGAAATGTTGGCAACACGCATCAATGATGCTATTGCTGGTGAAGAAAGTTTGAGAGGCAAATTGATTCGTGTCAATCGTCCGCCACAGTAAGTTCGCGCTGAGATGTTACACCATTCTCTCTGAACAGGCAAGATGCCTGTTCCACAAAGAGTGAATTTTCTCGCTTCACAGGCATCTTGCCTGTTCAGAGAAGGCTAAGTGAGAAGGGTGCAACATCTAAATTAAATCGCCTTTGCTCAAATTTCCAATTGCCAATTCAATAACTCGCCATTCCCAAAAACTTCAATTTGCCGCCCGTTATCTAGATAACTTAAAGAAATTTGCAAATAATTTTCTGGTTTGTACTGCAATCTTTCCGCCCATTCGATCGCCACAATTCCCAAATCCATTTCTAACC
>JAICRN010000734.1 GCA_025937335.1 Microcoleus sp. TY_ISSM_2_bin.22 | reverse complement strand
GCGCCTTCATCTAATGCTTGATTATCGGCGCGTAAGTCCCAAAAATGTAAGTTTAAACGGGTATGGCGATTATATTGTCACGACCTCAAAAGATTTATAAAAAATTCGCTTAGCGCTGTTACTCTTGGTACAGATTGGAATTTTTTCCAGTTGATAGATAGCACGATATCTATGGATAAGCCAGATTATTTTATTGATGAGTATAGTCAAAAATTAGGCATTTTAACAATGCCATTTAAAAATTTTTATTGTCTATAATTTATAATTTGGGCGCACATTCAATTGAGCGCGCGACAGTCCAATTTTACTCAGTAGAGGAGTGTTGGGTTCACGAAAATTTGGACAAGCGGGCGATCGCCATCCTCAATCTCGATTGTGGGCCCAGCCGAAAAGACTGCTGCAAGATCCAGTCAAATTCATCAGTGAGAGAGATGCTGCGAGCTGCTATAATAAAGGGTTAGAGGAAAAGAACACCGATAACGCGAAAATATGGTTGCCATCCAGAACAATCTCAACATTGCCGCCCTAGAAGCAGAATACAGTCAAAAAACACCGCGAGAAATTCTCAAATTTGCCCTAGAAAACTTTGAAAATATCTCAATTTCTTTCAGCGGTGCCGAGGACGTAGTTCTGATCGATATTGCCTCAAAGATTACCAAAAATTTCCGAGTTTTCACCCTAGATACAGGCAGATTGCACTCAGAAACCTATCAGTTTTTGGAGCAAGTCAGAAAACATTACGGCATTAAATTAGAAGTAATGTTTCCCGATGCAGCAGAAGTACAAGCCCTAGTAGACGAAAAGGGATTGTTTAGTTTTTATCAAGACGGTCACAAAGAATGCTGCGGCGTGCGGAAAGTCAAGCCGCTGCGCCGCAAATTAAATACTCTCGATGCTTGGATTACCGGTCAGCGGAAAGACCAAAGTCCCAGTACCCGCAACGGTATTCCGGTCATTGAAGTTGACAGTGCATTCTCAACTCCCGACCATGAATTAATTAAATTCAACCCCTTAGCAAACTGGTCTTCGGCAGAGGTTTGGGAATATATTCGCGCTTTGGATGTGCCTTACAACAAGTTGCACGAACGCGGTTTTGTAAGCATTGGTTGCGAACCTTGTACGAAGCCGGTATTGCCGAACCAGCACGAACGCGAAGGTCGCTGGTGGTGGGAAGAAGCGACCGTAAAAGAGTGCGGTTTGCACGCTGGTAACGCACAAAAATAGTAAATCACTTAAGGAGTAAGGTGCGCCCTTACGCACCCTACTATTTGTTTGGTGCGTAAGGGCGCACCTTATCCAATAATAGATACACTTCACTTAAATCGTAGCGGAAGAATTCGCAATTAAAATAAACACAAATCAAGCTGAGCTTACCTTTAAACTTTGATAGAATGATCCACATTCAGAAAAGTTTTTAAAAGGTACTATATGCTCGCGTCAACTAGCGAATTGCTGAACACGGCCTTGAGAAATGGTTATGCGATCGGCGCTTTTAACGTCTACAACCTCGAAGGAGTAAAAGCCGTCATCAATGCGGCCGAAGCGCTGCACAGTCCTGCTATACTGCAACTTCACCCCAGCGTCCTCCAGTACGGAAAATCGCCTTTAGTCGCGCTTTCCATGGAAGCCGCGCGCAAATCTTTAGTGCCGATCGCAGTACACTTAGATCACAGCACCTCAGAAAAAGACATTCACCTCGCCCTAGCCGCCGGTATCAAATCAATTATGGCAGACGGTTCTTTTTTGCCCTACGAACAAAACTTAATATTTAGCCGGGAAATGACTAAATTATCCCACGCTAGCGGTGCGGCAGTTGAAGCAGAAATCGGCAGAATTAGTGGCAGGGAAGAAGGTTTGACAATCGATGAGAAAGCCGCAAAAATGACCGATCCCGTAGCAGCAGTAGAGTTTGTCAAAGAAACCAAGGTGGATTGTTTGGCAGTAACAATTGGTAACGTTCACGGCAAATATTTGAGCGAACCGAAACTCGATTTTCCGCGTCTGGCAAAAATCCGGGCTGCTGTTTCAGTGCCGTTAGTGCTTCACGGTGCTAGCGGTTTGCCGGAATCAATTATTCATCAATGTATTCAACTCGGAGTATCGAAATTTAATGTGAATACAGAAGTTCGCGAAGCTTATATGGACGTGTTAAAAAGTAGCATTTCTTTGTCAGAACCGGATTTGTTGGAAATAATGGAAAAAGCTATCGATGCCATGCAATCGGTCATTTCTGACAAATTGAAACTTTTTGGTTCTGTCGGTAAAGCTTATTTGCATCAATCTCCCTACGCGGATAACTTGACCCCAAAGAGTACCAGCAACAAGCAAACAAGCCGCAACCAATCAAGTGTCGATCAAATGTTAAAGCCTGTGTATAGTGAGGCTTTCTGTCTTCTTGTGAAGTAAAAAAAAACTAAAGTCCTGACTGCGAACCAGTTTTTAGTCAGGACTTCACTCGTCTCTAACCGTTTAAAAATCGATCGGGATCGATGCCAGATTCCCGCAGCCGCCGAATTAAAGACTGCAATTGAGCTTCCGCTTGTTGAGCCCTAGATTCCGCTGACTCAGCCCGCTGCCGTTGCTGTTCCGCTTCAGTCAGAATCCAATTGCCATCAACATCATACCAGCGCAACCACAGTCGATCGATTCCCTGAAACTCCCCTTGCCACAAACCCAAGCCCAAACTTAGGTC
>JAICRN010000379.1 GCA_025937335.1 Microcoleus sp. TY_ISSM_2_bin.22 | reverse complement strand
GTTAATGAATTTAACTCGTAAGCTGTTCTACATTTAAATTGTCTGTTAAAAAACAATCAAATTCTTGTGGGGTGGGCGTCCCGCCCGCCCTCAACATACAATTTAAATGCGCGACAGCTTATCGTAATCAGCGTTACTTTTATCAACGGGGTCGAGCGGGCGCTAACCAGGCGAGCGGCATGATTCCTAGCTATAGCCTTTCTCGGTAACATGAGGTGCACGCTCGATCGGCGGGCATAGCGCTCCGCGGGCATAGGGCTCCGTGGGCATACCTCACCAAGATTGAGAACTGCTATAGATTTGTCACCCCCTGGAGTGAGAGCTGATCCACGACTGCGGGGAGGTTCTAACCAAATTCCTTTCCGTCAGTTATTTTAATCCGTAATATCCCGGGGTGGAGTATGTGTCGCAGAAATTTTAAGCTCCAAGTTTTAACAAATGGTTAAAAACTCGTATTTCGTAGGAAACTAAACATAGTAAAAAAATTTAGTTCGTTTTAGATGCTACTTTTTAAGGATTTATAAGGAAAATATATAGTTATTTTTTAGGGCCTTGTCAGTGATTTCACTTAAGTGTTATCCTTTCAGAGTACAATCACTGTCAAGTTACAAAACCTCCTTTTACATAAAACGAGACTGCTCGGCAAACCGAGGAGCGATGTCCGATGTCAATGTTTAGATAAAAGCAGAAAAACTCTAGTGAACGGAAGATTAACGCTATGTTAAAACTGAGTGCTTTATTTCCAATCCATTGCAATGACCGAGCCATCAGCCACGTATTTTTTTCAGTGTGCAAAGAATGGCAACACCCTGAGCTGAAGGCTCGCATGGTTGTCCCGAGTTGCGATCGCTCCTGCCGCGGCTCCAATATAGTTGAAGCAATTCCGTCATTTCTGAAAAAACTTTATTACCGCAACCCTAGTGTTCCCAAAATCAAGGCAGAGAAGCGTTTTCTCAAAGATCTCAAAAATTTTGATGCGGCCTACTTGTGGCCCGGTCTCTCATTAGATACTGTAAAAAGCGTTAGCAAGCAAAGCAAGCCGATTTTTTGGGAGCGAGTTAATACTTGTCAAAGGCAAGCTAAGAGTATCCTTGACGATGCTTACTCTCGCTTGGAATTGCAACCTCAACACGAAATTACCCCAGAAACAATTCAGATCGAAGAGCAAAAACTCAAGGTAGTTGACTTTCTGTTTTGTCCCAGTCCGGCAGTAGTAAAATCGTTTCAAGAAGCCGGAGTGCCTGAAGAGAAACTGCTTTTAACGACAGAAGGTTGGTCGCCAGAGCGTTTCCCGAATTATCAATCCCAAAAACCGCCGTCAGAGGAAGTTAACGTGCTTTTCCTAGGTTTTGCCTGCGTCCGCAAAGGGACTCACCTGCTGTTGCAGGCTTGGGAGCGAGCAGGGATTAAGGGAAAACTGACAATTTTTGGCAAACTCGAACCGGCGATCGCTCAAACTTGCAGCCATTTGCTGAAACGTCCTGATGTAGTTCACTTTGATTATGCCTTGGACTACAGTTCTGCCTATCGCCAAGCTGACTTTTTTGCCTTTCCCAGTCTGGAGGAAGGTAGCGCACTCGTTATCTATGAAGCAATGGGTCATGGTTTGCCGATTCTCGCTTCACCGATGGGAGGAGGCGGTGTTGTACGTGATGGCATTGACGGCATAATTCTTCCTCCCTACGATGCTGACGCCTGGGTTGAAGGACTGCGAAAACTATCTAATTCTCCTGATTTGCGGGCTAAGATGGGAGCCGCCGCCCGCCAGCGAGCTTTGGAGTTGACTTGGCCGCAAGTTGCTGCTAGACGCGGAGAGCA
This sequence comes from Microcoleus sp. TY_ISSM_2_bin.22, assembly GCA_025937335.1. GTDB lineage: Bacteria > Cyanobacteriota > Cyanobacteriia > Cyanobacteriales > Microcoleaceae > Microcoleus. The sequence continues at coordinate 4,054 of JAICRN010000379.1, read as the reverse complement.
GATTCGGCAAAAAATGCAGGCAAAATAAAAACTAAAAAAGAGAGGACTGACGAAGAGTCTTTATTTCGTAAAATCTTTAAGAAACGACTCTTCGTCCTCACTACTTGCCTGATGGTGGTTATATGACAGGACTAGATATAAGTCCTACTCAAGTTTAATTAGGTAAACCTAATTATTAACTTTGTCTTAAGTTGTAGGCTCCAGAAGCCAGCCGTTTTTCAAATAACCACTGCTTGCTTTCAGGGGAATCATCCAGCCAGCGATCGATCAAATCCGCCCATTTGACAGGCAGGCGCAACTCATACCAGGTTGAGTGAGAAGCGACAGAAATATTTTGGTAAAGTGCTGCATCAGAAATAACTTTTTCGATACACTCCGCTAAAGCCAGAGAGTTCCCCGCCTCAAAAATCATCGAATTAATACCGTGTTTCAAGTTGGTTTTAAACATGGGGTGATCCGAAGCTACTATCGGTGTTCTAGTGCGTAAAGCGTGCTGAATTGTCAGCGGAAAACCTTCGGGATATTCGTGCCTGCTAGTAACTAAAACGATATCTGATTCTCTCATTAAAGGTTCTAAAGTCTGAGTGGGCACGATTCCCAGGAATTCCACGGAATCTTTAATTTGCAACTGTTCGACTCGCTGGACAAAAAACTCTTCTTGGCCTTGACCGGCCATTTTTAAATGAACTGATATATTCCGCTCTCTTAACTTTGCTACCGCTTCTAGAATATCGCCAACTCCCTTGCTTTCTATTAACAAACCAGCGTAAAATAGTTTCAATTTTTTGATGCCAGCAGGAATTGTTTTCGGCGACAAAGAGCCTGGATTAGTTTCTATCAGGAAGTCCCAAGGAATTATCTTATCGGGTTTTACTCCTATTTCCTCGAACAATAAAGATGAAGTAATGCCGTAAGTCCCAACCCATTCTATTTGCTTATTATTCAACAACTTAGCGAAGAAATAGTTGCGGATTTTATTGCGCCAATTTGTGTTGGCAATAGATTCTGCAAATACAGCGATGGTTCTAATTTTCTTTTTAATTGCCCACTTAAAAACGTCTGTAATGACAGTCCGCATGATTAAGTGAGTCGGATTTTGTGCAGCAATTAATTCGATCAATTTTTGGGAATTAATTGGATAACTAAATCCGCAAGCGATCGTCCGCACGCCGTTTTCTAGAACCTGCTCGTTAAATTCTTGTGTCATGCAGCAGATAACCGTTACTGACTCCGCTCGTTTTGCGATCTCGGTAACGGAATCAACAGAATACTTTTGAGCGTAGTATGTTTCGCTTCCACCTTTGGCTAAACGCTGAAAGGCTTCTGCATAATCGCCGGCATACTGAACTATGACTAAGCGCATTTTGCTCAACTCTGATTGTAAAGTACTCATAGGACTTACGGTGCCAAAGATTTGTAATCAGCTTTATGTGGACGGTTTGATGTACTGCCACTCTAAAACTGTTCATTTTATTTGGCTTCAGCCTTATTATAAAGAGTTTCGGCCACAGTCACGTCAATAGATAGCGGCTGCAGCCGCTTTGTATGGGGGTTTCAAGCTAATTTTATCTTGATTTTTCTGAGAGTGTGTTGCAAGTAGAATGCCGGAATTAATCCCGACTAAGTAACGAGAAATACTGTCCCCTGCAATTTGATGTCCGAAGTTGCGATCGGCACTCACTGTCGGTACTCACATACCATATTGGAGGGGATGCCAGCAAAATTTGCCTGTAAAGTTCACAAACCGTTACAATATTTAGTTTTAGGGCATTCAGTAAGCCAAAGTTTCTAAAGTTTCCCGCAGATAGGAGCGAACCTGCTGATCGATGGTGGCATTTTCCTGTTGACGCTCAAAATTGAGTTCTAGCTGCCAGCGTTGAAATCCTGAACTTGCGCCGATCGCGGATTTGAGACTGCCCCAGATTTCAGAATCTGCGCACAGCTCGATCGGCTCTGCGGCGTTAGGTTCTTGTGCGAGCGGTAGATAATTCGCCATATTGTTATACCTCTGTTTTAATCCCCTGTAAGGATTGAAAGCTTACTTTGACACTATCTATTATAGATTCTTCTCTCCAAATAGCCCATATAAAATATCCACAGCCTGCGATTAAAAATTAAATATTAAGGCTATTAATAATCTCAATCAGAGGACTGGCTTTACCTATTTTTTTAGAGCATAAATCTGTCCAAATGAAGGTAGCTTAAATTACAATTCTACGCATCTTAATTTTTTATTTCACTTTTTTTCGCTCGACTGTTCGGGTAGGGATGTAACGCCGTCGGTGTCAGCAGTTTTTGGGTTGACAATACTGCCTGCAGACGAATTCCCTATGCCCGATGCTGGTTCAATTGACTCTGCGGGTGGAGCCACAGCGACTGTTGCCTCGACGGCGAAAGCCGGCAAAAGTCGATCGACTTGCCAACCCGCGATCGTAAAATCCTGCCGAATTTTTTCTAAGATATGAGGCTTTGTGGCTGCAAATTCGGATTCCGGGGTCAGCAAAACAGCCATGACACTAGCAGACACCTGCAAAAACAAATTGCTAGCTAAAAAAGCAGAAGCTGCCAACAACAATCCAGCCCAGCGCCAGGAAGGAGGAAAGGGAGCCACCGAAGCCGCGAGGGGAGCCAATCGGTAGAGTTGCCACAAAATTACTGCCAGTAAAAGAGCGACAAAAAGAGCTAGTCCTTGATTTAATTTAGTTTTAAACCGAGTCAGAATCCGGTGCTGCGTATTAGTTAAATTCTGCGGTTTCACCGCCACAACTAAAATACTAAAAATGTAAAAAGGGCGGAACCACTGCATCCACAGCACAGGAACAATACCTGCTACAGCCACTAAAAACATTTCTAACCAGACAGGAAGCAGGGGAGAACCCACTGCAAGTCCCAGCAAGCACAGTCCCAGGAAAATCGGCAGTGCAGCCGCCCCAGAAAGGTGAATCCACAAGAAAGGGTCTGACCAAAAAGAACGCACTTTAAATAGTTATGAGTTTTTATTTTTGAATTTTTAGTTTTGAGAGTCTCGGACGCACTCTTGACCAAGAAACCCGGTGCGACGAGTACATCTAGCTGTTAAACCGAGGACTTACGGGAAGAAACCCGGTTTCTTTCCGTAAGTCCTATTTGAATGCGTGAATGCGTGAATTTTAAGTTAAAAACCAAAGTTGCGAGTGATGACTTTTTGAGTATTGAGTGAAGAGAATAGTTGGGAGGTAGAGGCAATTTAATTGCCTTTGCTCAAAACTTCTCTTCCACCTCAACACTCAAAGCTCAAAACTATTGAGATAGAGTGCGGCGCTTAGTAACCATCCGGTAGGCTTCAATAATATCGCCCTCCGCCCAGTCGCTAAACCCGCTCAAGGAAATGCCGCATTCAAAGCCAGCATTGACTTCCTTGGCATCTTCCTTCATCCGTTTCAGGGAGTCGAGGACGCCTTCGTAAACGACATTGTTGCTACGGCGCACCCGCACCTTGCAGTTACGGATGACTTTACCAGAGAGTACCATACATCCAGCCACAGCCCCGCGACCGATCGCGAAGACAGCGCGCACTTCCACTTGACCCAGAGGTTCTTCGACCAGTTCGGGTTCCAGCAAGCCTTCCATCGCCCCTTGAATGTCATCCAAGAGGTTGTAGATGATGCTGTATTCCCGCACGTCTACGCCCGCTTGGTCTGCCGCTTGGCGAGCGCCGCTGGCGAGAGTAGTATTGAACCCGATAATCACAGCATTGCTGGCTGCAGCCAGGTCAATATCCGTTTCTGTAATTTCCCCAGGAGCAGATAGCAGCAGTCGGAGTTGAACTTCTTTTTGAGGAAGTTGAGTCAGAGCGCCGACAATTGCTTCGAGGGAGCCTTGGACATCTGCCTTCAAGATCAAGTTGAGTTCCTTGAGAACGCCTTCCTTAGCTTGTTGAGAGAAGCCGCTGAGGCTGATACGGCCGCCTTGCAGCAGGCGGGAATCTCGTTGGGAGGTAGCTCTTCCAGAGGCGATCGCCGCAGCTTCTTTTTCGTTTGCGAAGACATCAAACTCATCTCCCGCGCGAGGCACT
>JAICRN010000281.1 GCA_025937335.1 Microcoleus sp. TY_ISSM_2_bin.22 | reverse complement strand
TTCGCAGTCAATTAGTAACAAATTTAGCGTCGTTTGTACTTTGAGACTGCGCGGGATGCCGGCGGGTACAAACACAAATACTCCCGGTTTTAAAGTGACTGTTCGATCGCACACCGCGAGAGTTCCCACTCCTTCTAAGACGGCGAGGGTTACATCTTTGGAGTTATCGAGATCAGGTATTTCGCAATTTCTACCCAAACTCATCAGTTTTTGGCTGTAGGCGGGTTGTCCGTCGCTGATTCGCGAGGCTGACGCGGAAACTATTGCTGCTGTCACGGTGATTGAACTCCAGGTACTGTTAACTTCCGGTCGTTATTGCAATTAATATTCAATAAGCTACCATGCTATTTACATAGATTGTCAAGCATTTAATATTAAGATTTGTTACAAAAAGTGATCTGGCTGGGTTTACGCTCAGCGAACGCAGCCCGAAATGGAGACGGGGCGGTATTTTTGGGTTGTATAGCTGAGAAGCCGGATGGCTTAAGTTTAAAATTACTTGCTAATTATTTGCAGTTAGTTCGGGAAATTAGGTTTGTAGTGCGATCGCCAATATAGCAATTCTCAATTGCCCGCAATACAGTAAGGATACGGCGCCGTGCCTGCGGAATATGTGTATGGCACTCAACAGGGTAAGGTGTACCGCTGCGTCCGTACCCTACAAAATGCAATAGAGGCGGGTTTTAGCCGGATTTGTCGATCGCCAAAATCCGTCTCAAACTCGCCCCTAATGACAACAATCAACAATTAACCGACTAATTTTTCGCCCCTACGCCAACATACATAATCGACGTATCCTCATTAATTTTGATTTTAAACAAGCCAGACTTTTTGTAACCAACATAGTTAGCGATATTAGAGATTAGCACTTGAGAAACTTGTTGCAAACTTCCCCCCGAAGGAAATAGCTGCTTTCCACTTTTAAAATTCCCCCACAAACCGTGCAACTCGGCTAAAATAGCGCCCATTTCTCCAAACAGATCGAAACCTTTAATTTCAATCTTGCCGAAACCCGTATCGCGCATTACCACAGACAGTTCATCCGGGGTAATAAACTTTTCCCAATCGTGAACGCCCCGCCTAATCTCCTGCAAAATATTTTCCATCAGTCCAATCATCACAATTTGCGAGGAAAAAGTTCTGTTGATTGTATCAAAAAAGAACAGTCCCCCAGGCTTGAGAATCCTGTGAACCTCAGACACAACTTTTTTGTAATCTGCCACGTGTTCCAAAACATCCACGCAGATTGCAACATCAAAGGTATTGTCGTCGTAGGGCATATTTTCGGCAAAACCCTGCCTGTAGTCAATCTCAAAACCGCTAGTAACTGCGTGATTTTGAGCCGCTACAATACATTTTTGCGATCGATCTATTCCAGAAACCACAGCACCTCTCTCGGCCATAAACTCGCAAGAAAAGCCGCCGCCGCATCCCACATCTAAGGTTTTCAGCCCTTGCCAATTAGTCGCGTGTCTGTCGAAAAACTCAAATCTGGGTTTGTTTAGATGGTATAAAGCATAAATTTTAGCATTCTCGTCCCACCAATTATCTGCATTCTCATCATAAAATTTTAAATCATTTTTTACTTTTGTTCTGTGCACGATTTTCTCAGTCATGATTAGTGGAAAATATAGATGGCGATTGCACTTTGGCTTGATTTTATAGGACGCCAAGAAACCTAATTACTGTGTAAAATCTGAGGTTTCGTGACAAGTTCGCAGGCAGTAACCGGGTTTCTGAATCCGCGCGCATAAGTTTTATTTTCTCGTTAGTTGTGAATCGCCACAGTTTTTTATTATAATATCTCTGGCACAAATTTAAACGAAATGGATCGCGTTTCTATTATCATCCCAGCCCTCAACGAAGCGACTTGTCTGGAACGTACTCTCCGCCAACTCAGCATTCTCAATCCTCCCGCTTGGGAAGTGTTGGTGGTAGACGGCGGCAGTCAAGACGAAACAGCGGCGATCGCACTTTCCGCCGGCATCCGCGTTATTTCTAGCAGTACAGCCGGACGTTCCGTGCAAATGAACTTAGGTGCTCAAGTCGCCACCGGCGAAATTTTGTGCTTTCTCCACGCCGATACTTTAGTTCCCGACGACATTGTAGCAGTCATCCAGAAAACATTGTCCGATGCCGAAATAGCGGGCGGTGGATTTATATCCCTGATGGCTGGTTCGCAGCAAACAAGATGGGGTTTTTCCCTCCACAATTACCTGAAAACTTATTACGCGCCGCTGTTATTTCGACCTCATTTATTTTTTAAAGGATTGCGCCTGCTGTTTGGCGACCAAGTTATTTTTTGTCGCAGTACCGATTTTTGGGAATGCGAGGGTTTCGATACTGCGCTGCCAATTATGGAGGAAGCGGATTTGTGTTTGAAGTTAGTGCGACGGGGGAGACTTAAGTTAGTCAATCGGGTAGTGGAAAGTAGCGATCGTCGAGTTGCGAATTGGGGCGAATTTAAAGCTATTGCGATCTATCTTTCGATTGGTTTTTTGTGGGGTTTTGGCGTTTCCCCAAGGTATCTCAAGCAGTTTTATGAAGACATCCGCTGAAACACAAAATTTGATTAAATTCCCAAAATGTACTGCCTGTATTTTTTTGGCAAAACTTTTTCCAATAGGTAAATAATCGCCCAACAACCTAACAAAGTCCCCATAACTAAAAAGCCGAGTTTCAGCAGGGGATTTACCGGGTCAATAAACTTATAAAACACTAACAACACATATTTCACTACTGTCGAATCCAGGAAATATATAGGGAATGAGTAAGCAGCCAATATTTTGACTAACCCAGATACTCTACTGGGAAGTGCGATACTCTTAGAAAATGCGAGGATGGACAATACGAAAAAAATTGCGTATCCTTGAGAAGATATTTTAAAAAACGATCGCAGAAACCATCCCTCCGAATTAACTCCACTTATCAGGTAATATTCCCAAATGCTCGCTATATAAAAGAGGATAGTTACCGCTAAAATTGGTATTTTTCGGCGTTCTAGAACGGGTTGAATTCTGTCATAGGAAAAGCCCAAAAATAGACCAGTTGAAAATGGCAAAATCCAACTGAAAATCCAGCGCTCCATCAAAGGTAGAGGTATTGATATGTATTTTAGAGCGGTTAAATAAAAGAAGATTGTAAAAATTGTTTGAATTGTTAAACCCAAAGCCAAAACTTTTCTGGGTTCTAAAAATTTTAATTTCACGAGAAGCCACCACCAGCCGTAGCATTGAACAATCACAACGATGAAGTAATAGGGAGGCATCACTGAACCCGTCAAGATATCTCTGAGTAATGACAGTAAATCAAATTTTTGGATTTCCCCCCAATTATTTAAAATGTAGAAAGCTACTGACCAAAACAGATAAGGGGGTATAATTTTTGATAGTCTTTTTTTTACTACCAGTGCGGGATTATTTTGATTTTCCAGTTTGTTGGTGAGAAAAAAACCGCTCAGCAGTAAAAATGCAGGTACGCAAAATAGTTGAAATGTATCGATCGCCACAAATATAATTCTGCGATCGCGAAATGTGAAGAACCCAGCATGAGTAATCACAACACTGACGATCGCTAAAGCTCTGATCAAATCAAATTCAGCGAACCGATTAGAAACTTTTTGCATTGTAAAAATTAGATTTAGATTGCAAAAATTCAAATCAAATTAGGAATTTTTTGTCTGATGAGTTTTCACACTAGCATAAAATGTTATATCTGCTCCTATCTTCACAAAACTTATCTCTGCCTTAATAAGTCGCCGAGTGCTGAGATTGAGGAAGGAAGACTATTCCGAAAAAAAATCTACCTAAATTAGGTAGATTTTTATCAAGGTTCAAGCAATGAGTTAACTGTTGGCTAACCGTTGCTGTGATGGATGTGCGACGCAGAAACACTATCCAACCGATCGCGCCCGTTGCGGATCACGCGCAGCATATCGCTCAGCTTGTGCTCGATATTATCTAGCACTTGGTCAGCATAATCGTCGGCTCCGTTTTGAATTTCCTCGCATTCAGCCATCGCCCTGACTCTCATCTCTTCCAATTCCTCTTGAGCCTGGTAGCGAATTTGTTCGACTTCCGCCAGCGTCGCCTGCTGAATTGCCTCGCAGTCGAGCAAAACTTGCTGCCGCAACTGATCTGCTTCTATCTTCGCCTGCTGGAGCAGGCCCATATCATTTAAAAGTTCTGCAGCTCGCTGTTCTGCTGCTTCTATCACTTCTTGAGCGTAAAGTTCCGCTTCTTGAAGCAAGTCATCCTTGTGCCGGATGATTGTCTCGGCTTCCTGAAAGGCGATCGGCAAATTTAGCCTCACCAAGTCTAACTGATCGAGCAACTGTTCTTCATCCACCAGAGTGCGTCTGGTCATGGGAATTCGCGGACTGTCGAGAACAATTTCCTCAAGCCGGTTCAATTCCCGCTGGATGTCTACTCCTGCGGTTCGGGTGGGGTCTCCGAAGGCGGCTGTATTCTGAGGTGATTCGTTCTCAGTGCGGAGGCCGGTACTGTCGGGTTCGATGCGAGTTGGTTCCTGCTGGCGTAACATTTGTAAATATCTAGGGCGACGTGTTTCGGAACAAGATGATCTACGGAGCCACCAAACTTGGCTATTTCTTTAACTACACTACTACTTAAAAAGCTGTACTCGTTAGAAGTTGCCAAAAAAACTGTTTCAATTTCGCCCAGAAGGGTTTTATTGGTGTGGGCCATCTGGAGTTCCATTTCAAAATCTGTTAATACCCGGAGCCCCCGCAGCAGCACTTTGGCTTGTCGAATCTTAGCATAGTTTACTGTCAAACCCTCAAAACTGTCTACTTCTACGTTTGGCAAGTGTTGAGTAGAGCGCCGGATCTGCTCTATCCGTTCCTCTACGGTGAACAGAGGGGTTTTGCTGGGGTTTCTGACTACCGTAACAATTACCCGATCGAACAGTTTGCAGCCCCGCTCAATAATGTCTGCGTGACCGAAGGTAATCGGGTCAAAGCTGCCTGGATAGATTGCAATCACAAGTTTGGCTCAACGGAGTGGGGGGCTGGGGGGGAGTGGAAGAGTGCAAGAGTGGGAGAGTGGGAGAGTGGGAGAGTGGGGGAGTGGGAGGGAAATCTTCACGCTTGACTTCATTCTCTCAACATCTATCCGTTAAATGCGTTAAATCCCGTACATTATTGCTCGTTGCCGAACTTCCTTCTACTTTTTCATGGAATGAGCTTTGTAGAAAGTTTCGAGGCTTTGCTTGTCGCCCACAAACCGCCAGTGCCAAGGCTCGTAACTGACACCTTGGCGATTGTTTTTGGGGAAGGACATTTCAAAGCTGAAGGTGACGGCGTTGGCTTCTAGCCACTTGAATGCTTGAGTATTTTCAAAACTTGGACTGAGGTTGGTATCCGGGGCGCTGCCGTCGCCGATGTCGATGGCGTAACCGGTATGGTGTTCGCTGTAACCAGGAGGGGCGCTGACTTCGGCTCGCTTGCTGGCGTTTTGCCTGCGTTCGGCTTTCACGTCAAAAAATACGTGCTGTTGGTCTTCCACGGAGCGAAAGCCGGATATGGGAGCGAAGTAGATGCCTGAGGCCGCAGCGGCGTTGGCCATTTCCTGATATTTTGCTGCTGCTGAGGACCGGAGTTTGACGCTACCGTCGGGGGTGACGCCTACTAAGTCTTTGGCTGGTGCTTCTGGGTACGGCAAGTGTCCCAGCAGGTTGTCTGGGGTTGCGGTGGCTTTTGGGTTGGTAGCTGGACTCGCGACCGACCCAGACGCGGAACTCACCGATGCTGGGTTTTGTTGAGTTTGCTCTGCCTGACTGGTGGCTGGGAACAAGTTAAAGTTGAGGTGCAGCCAGATGCTGACCCCAAATGCTAATGCGGCCAACCCTAGCAGTTTCCAAATCAGCCCTTTTTTCTTGGACTGACTCTGCCCTGCTTCTGGGTATGGATGGTCTCGCACTGCTTCTGGAATTTCGTCGGCGACAAGCTCCGAGGCTTGCGGGGGTTTTCTCGACAGACTAGCGTTATCCAAGCCAGCTCCACTCCTGCACTTCAATAAGGCTCAACGTTACAAATTGTAGACCGATATGGGCGATCGAACAGCTACAATTGGCGCTGAGAATATATCATCTCTTTCTGACCTCGCCCCGTCCCATCCGCCAACTCTCGCATCTGTTGCTTGGGCCCACAGTCGATCGTCCCTGCGAGGTCGCACTGGTTGGCGCTGGTAGCGCTGGTTTATTTTAAGTGTAATTTGTTACTGTTCGACAAAATCCAACAATTCTTCGATCGACACATCAAACGTCCGCGCCAATTTTGGCAGAGCACCGATGTCAGCCATTGCCGTACCGGGCGATCGGGCATAACTTTTAACAGTATTGTAGGATACTCCAGAGCGCTCGGCTACTTCCTTCAGCGATCGGCATCGAGCGCCGTCAAGGTCTAATTAATAGCTTAAAGCTCGATCGCCCCCCATCAAACATTACCAACTTCTGCAAATTCAGCAGCACTAACAGAATCTTTCTCTTCCCCTCGATCCCCTTCATCAACCGCAACAGTTAACTTCAATCCCAGAGCATTCAGCCAACTTGCCAAAGCATAAATTGTCGCACTCCCTTCTCCCGACAACAAAAGATCTAATTTTTCCAAATGCAATGAGGCCTCTTCAGCAGACATATTTGGTTCGCCAAGAGCTTCAAATACATCTCGAAGTGCTTTTCGCATGATTCCTAATTCCAAATCTCCTTCTTCCTCCTCAAGTATCTCTGTGAGGTAAGCCACAGCAAATAAGGGGTCTTTAAGAGATTTAATTTTTAACGGATGGTAAGGTACGCTTTTAGGCATTTTCTCTGCTCCTGTATTCTCTCCAATATTTCTTAGCTGTGCTAATATCTTGCTCTTGAGTGCTTTTATCTGGGCCACACAGCAGAAGCACTATAGTTGTCTCTATTTGTCCAAAATAGACGCGGTAGCCCGGGCCAAAGTCAATCCTAAATTCCCAGACTCCCTCTCCCAGCGATCGAGAATCTCCCAGATTGCCATCGCTAACCCGCTCAAGCCTTTTAACAATCTTGGCTTTGCCTTTAAAGTCAAGGGAGAGATTCCAACCACTCCGAGAAAGGAACTTTGCCATCAGGTATCTGATACTGCTGAATATCTCTGGGTTGTACTTCCATAAGGTCGATCGTACTTGCACCCTCATCTTCATACCGGCGATCGACCCCAATCAAAGGCTTCTTCACCGGGGTCAACTCAAAATCGCCGATCGAAAGGAACTCTGCCGTCAGGGGTAGTGTAAAGCTCAATTTCTCTCGGTTGCGCTTCACTAATCTTGATTTTACCGACGATCGCACTCCAATCTTCAAGCCGCCCCGATCGGCCCTTGACTTCATGCGCTACAATTATTAAGAAATCTTTAGTT
>JAICRN010000405.1 GCA_025937335.1 Microcoleus sp. TY_ISSM_2_bin.22 | reverse complement strand
TGCTTTGCAAGAAGTGCAAGAATCTTTGGGAGCCGATCGCATCAGTCGAATTGCTGTCGGCGACAGCAATCAAGTTTTGGGATGGATTGGCGGGATTAAACAGTATGACGGTAATGTTTGGGAACTGCACCCGCTGGTAGTGGGAACAGAATTTCGCGGACAAGGAATTGGTCGATCGCTCGTAGCTGATTTGGCAGCAGAAGCTAAAAACCGGGGAGGGCTAGTGCTGTGGGTGGGTACCGACGACGAAGACAATCAAACAACTCTTTCAGGCATCAATCTTTATCCTAACGTTTGGGAACACGTCGCCAAAATTAGAAATTTGCGCGGTCATCCCTACGAATTTTATCAAAAAATGGGTTTTGCGATCGTGGGAGTGATGCCCGACGCGAACGGAATTGGCAAGCCAGATATTTTCATGGCAAAGCGGTTGTAAAGTTTAATGTAGGCTCTAAATTTACTGACTGGTGGCTTGCCAATTCAACACTTAGCAAAATTAGTTGTTGAAAGTTTCCCAGAAAATCGGTCTAGTCTGGACGTGCGAACCCCGTTCGAGGGTCGCTAATAAACAAACCCAGAACTAACGAATCCATCACCGTATCCCAGACAGGAGTCAAGCGCTCTGCATCGTCAACCCAGTAATCAAAAGTAATCAAACACTGAACATTAGAACCCAATCCAATACAGATTCGCGAAAAAGCTTCCCGCTGTTCTGGAGGGTCGATAAACTTAAATTCAGTCCAAACAACGCGGGCAGTTTGCCGCTTCAATTGGATAATTTCCCCAGGAGCGATCGGATTCCGCGTATCATCTTCAACCACCTTCTGTAATAGCGGCACCAGCGGAAAATCTGCCCAGTTACCAGGTGGTAGCAAATTAAACGAAACCTCCAAACAACAATCATCATCCGGCGGCTTTTTATCCGTAAATCGGAACGACTTTGTATCGGGTTCAAAATGCCAATCTTCCGGGACATCAAAGCGGACTGCACCTCTTCCTGCTACAAAAATTCGAGTTCCAGGCTTTGACTTCCAATTGTGGTCTTCTTTGAGCTCTAGAGTTTCCTTGAGCCATTCTTGCTTTTTGCGCTTAGACATAAACAGAACACCAAATTGCTGCTAATGTGTAGTTTTAGACCTTGCAAACACATTTTAACTCTATTGTGCTCGCCCTTTGCTCAAATATAACAATCCTTACAAAAATTATGAATTCCTATCTTCTTTATTCCTCTGTGTTCTCTGCGCCTCTGCGGTAAAAAAGAATTTCTTTCACAATTGGCTAACTTTTATTTTTCACTCTTGGGAATCACAGACCTAATTCCGCCTTTATTCCCAGCCGCATCGCCATTGTAACGGGGGATAACATGAATAGCCGCGTGACTGCGACTTTGACCAGCCTGTTTATTAATATTGATTCCCACATTAAAACCGTCTGGCTGAAACTCTTTACTTAACATTTCTTGCACCTTATTAGCCATAAACCAGCAAGCCGATTGCTCTCGAAACGGCAGTTCAAAATAATTGGCAACGTGACGCTTGGGGATGATTAAAACATGACCTTTGCTGGCGGGATAACCGTCAAACATCGCATAAGCTGTTGCTGATTCAGTTAGCAAAATTAGGTTTTTATACGGATTGCAGAATATGCAGTTATTAGTAGAATTTCTTTGATGGTTGTAATGCACGTATTTGTAAATTTCGCAATACTCATCTAGGTGAACTGGCTTAAATGGAAGTTTGACAATGCACTGATATGTAGGTTTTTTGTGGACATAATGTTCTCGAAAGCCTTCTTTTTTGATATCCCTTCTCACCGCAAAATACGCATTCCCTCCCGGTTTCAACAGGTGCGACACTTCCATCAGGACATTAGCTTGTTCTTCAGGAAACAAAACATTCAAAACATAAAAGCAAATGATTGTGTCGAATTTATCTTGGGGGAATGCCGGGAAATAATAAGGGTCATAACCCGCAATATCTAAGCCTTTTTGCTGCAACAATCTCACATCGCTGCCGAAGCCGCACCCAAAATCTAAAACTTTCCCTTGCAGCAAGTTTTTATCCAATAAAAATCTTGCCGGAAATGACAGGTAAATTCGTTCGATTGCCGTCAGGTGGCTGAATTTATTTTGTTGCTTTTTCATGGCGGCATAAATTTGATTTCAATCGTTTTTTTTAGTCTTTGCGTAAAGGTTTTGTTAAAATTCCGAGAATTTTGTCAACTTCGTTAATATAATAATCGTTCAAGTCAATAAAAGCTGTTTGATTTACCAATTTGAGAAACTTCCAAGCATTTCCCGTGGTAACACCTCCGTAAATCGCCTCAATTTCATCATTTTGCTGTTGATTGAATCGCTGGGCTCCCAACATTTCCGCAATACACTGTCCTAATCCGTTTTTGATGTTTTCATTTTTGGCTTCTACTAAGGTGACAACTGGTGTTCTGATTTCGTACAAATCGCTAGATGCGGTGAGGATATAATCGCAGTAGCCGCTAAGTCCGCTTTCTGGATCGGGGTTAAATTCTGTACCGGAAAAAAAGCCGATTTGGAAGTTTAAGATGCGCCGCACTTCTAGCAGTACGGGAGCAATAATTAACTCCGATCGCGCTTTTTCAGTATTGATAGCATTGGCGAGAGGGATATATTCTGCTAGGGTTGTTTTGAGATAGTCGCTAGGTGCAATTGATTCTACATCGGCAAACAAAACTGTTTTTTCATTAACAGTGAGGTTAAATGCTGCACGCACTTTGGTGATGGTAGTAAATTCACTATATGACATTTTAAAGTCCTTAAATTAACTAAAAATTACCGATAATACTTGAGATTTTACCATTATTGCAGTTTAGCGATCGCCCCTTTTTCCACCAACACCTTACCAGTCACCAAATCCCGCACCGTCGCCAACAAAACCCGCCTCTCATCCACCTCAAAACTCACCGAAACCCTGTCAATTCCCAATACCCCGGGCGGATTCAAATGCGCTACGCAAACCTCCTGGTGGTGGCTTTCCAGAGACCGAAAATCCGTTTTTTTGTTGAGCCAACTGCTCGTCATTTGCCCTTTTTCGTTAAAAATAACCTCCGCTTGCGATACCTCCGCAACTTCCCCAATATCTAACCGAATTTCCCTTTGCCCTTCAATTGCCACTTGCAGCGTCAACTCTTCGGAACTTTGACAGGGATACTTCATTTCCTTGCTAAATATCGGCGAATAAGCATAAGCTTTAGCATAAGGTTCCCAGAGGCGAATTGCATAGCTGTGGCGCAAATAATCGTCAATACTCGCTAATTGTGTCAACGCTAAAGCACCGTGCGCCACTGCTTCAAAAGGCTTGTCTCTTTGGACTTTTTGCCGCCCAAAATACGAAACCACTAAATTAGATACAGCCGGAATTAAAGAAGTTCCTCCTACCAGCAAAACCTGTTCGATATCTGCTTTGCCGATACCTTTTCCCTGTGCAATGCTCAGCACTTCATCTAAAGCTTGTCGCAACTGTTCTAACAACTGCCTAGATTCCAGAATTTCCTCCAGCTTGTCTCGGTTTAGCTGCAAGTCGTAAGACATAAAATTTTCATCGTCAAACCAGCTTTCCTTCGCCTCATTAACTTGAGAAAGTTGAATTTTTAATTTTTCCGCTATTTCTAATAAATTTTGCCAGCCAACTGGGCCGACTTCTACCCGCGACGAACCAATTTGCCGCAAATAATCTTCGACAATCCAGATGTCAATATCTTCGCCGCCTACATAAGCATCAGATTTTGCCAACACTTCGGCACGCACCCCCCCCAGCCCCCCCTTGTCAAGGGGGGGAGCGAGATTTCTCTCCCCCTTGGTAAGGGAGGGTAAGGGGGGGGTTACAGCAGTACGAACTAAACTTAAATCTAAAGTTCCGCCGCCAAAATCAACTACTAAAACTAGAGAGCCGGGGCGTTTTACTGCATATCCTAGGGCCGCGGCTGTGGATTCATCTATTACCTGAATTTCCGCAACTCCCAAATTTTCTCCTAAGTCGCGAAACCAATCTAGATATCGCTCAAATGCTCCTACTGGTACTGTAAAAATTATTTTCTCTGGCTGTATATATTGTAAATATAATTGTTTCCAAATAGTCTTAATAAACTGTTCTGCTACTGATTCGGCTGTGTAGGTTTCGCCGTCGATATTGCGGGGCGGCGGCTGAAAGTCGGCAGCTAAATTGCGTTTAAAAGCTTTGAAAAAACGGTCGGGCTGGGATTGCCCCAAACGCTGCGATCGCACTTTTTCTCCCACCACCAACTCTCCCGCCTTGTTCACAAAAACTAAAGTCGGCACTACAGATATTTCTCGAACATCTCCGCTCAAATTCTTCGTTTTAAAAATGCGGGACATCTCGCCCAATCTCAAAGTTTCTGGTGTTTGCGTATCAGGGTTGAGAATGCAGACAACCGTGTTGCTGGTGCCGAAGTCAATTGCAACTATAGTCATGTTAAATTTAGATTTTAGATTTAATTTTTCCTGCGGCCCTGGATGGTGCACCTAAGTTTATAGGACTTACGCATCTACTCTATTTGTAGGGTCGCATTGCGCCCCTTACTTAATTTTTTATGCCACCTGGAAGGGTGCGGCTAACTTTAGCAGGAACAAGAATTCGCTCTCCCTCCCGATAGCCGACAAACCGAATATAAACTAATTCTCCTTCTGTTATATCCTCAACATCCGGCTGGTGCAACTGCGGATTGTAAGCAGTTTGTTCCCAGGCAGAACCGATTGTTTGAAAATCCCAGCTTGACAAGAGATTTTCTAAGGGAGTAAACAAAGCTGAGAGATTTTTGGCGGGCATATCCGGCTTGGCTTCTGCCATTTTGCGGGCGGCGGGATAGTTAGTTAACAAAGTTTGTAACTGTTCAAAGGTAGCGCGGCGAAAATCGGCAGTTAGTTGAGCTTTTTGCTGCTGCAATTCTTCTCGCAGCCGGAAACACTGCTGCCTCAGTTCTTCAATTTCGCTGGGATTAGTTGTGATTGTAGCCGATATTGGCAGCGCGCTCAAAGTGCGATCGAACTCTTGAAAATTCAAATTCAGCACTGTTGCCAGCCGCCTCAGTTGGTTTACCGTGAGTTTTCCCACGTCTCCCTGCCGCACTAACCGCACCGCAAAGCGACTTAAGCCTGCTTTTTCGCCTAAGTCTTGCCAATCGAGAATGTCTAGCTGATTCATGCGTTCCCGCAGAATTGTATCGTACTTAAACTCGATCGCATCTCCCGCCTCAGATGCAGCATAAAGGTAGATTAAAATTAGAAAAATGCCCCCCACACCTAGCGCGATGCTGAACGCAGGCACTGTTGTTACATCAACTGTTGTACCCAGGAGATCGAACATCTTTAACTCTTCTAAACTTGTTTTAAAGTCTGCGTTTGTTCAACGCTCAAATTTTCTTCGCCTTGGTAGTATTCTGGCAGCAAGTCTTGAGATTCTACTTTTCCAAGCGCTTTTTCAATTCCGGCGGTGGTTTCGGTGCAACTCGAACCGGTGGCGTTGAGGACGGTTTCGGTAATTTTGCCGTCTTTGCCGATGCGGTATTCTATTTGGCGGTATTCTGCCATAAT
>JAICRN010000238.1 GCA_025937335.1 Microcoleus sp. TY_ISSM_2_bin.22 | reverse complement strand
GACTTCGGCAGGCTCTCCAGATCTTGAATTTCGCTTTCGTGGGCAAAAAACTCGACTTCTTTGTCGTCAATCTCGATCTGATAGCTAGCGGTAGCTGTCACAATCCGCCGCTTTTTTTTATCGTCTATTAAAACCCAACACACGACAGGTCTTACCCACCTCTCAACGTGCTGGCTTTGCTTTGTACTTCCAAAGGCATACCAGCCTTTAGCTTCAATAATTTGAAGCACTTTAAAATCGTTATTGGCCATATATCTCTATCGCGTTAATTTCTGAATTCTTCTTAGATAAAACGGCATACTTGCTTTGCAGGAGAAAGGTTGGGAAAATCCAAGCCGCATTTTAAAACCAGATTTTTGGTCGTATAAGCGGTTGGCAGGGCCTTCTCTGCGTTGTTGACTGCTAAATTTAGTGCGATGTTTTTGTACTCTCCCACAACTACCGTAAAGTATTTACACCGCAGCGTCAAAAATTAGTCTCTCAGTTGCATCAACAGCAGCCAACTAGAGCTTAGCTAGCTGCATCTTAGTGGATGCCAACGGCTTATAACCCTTGGTTGGTGAGAGCGCTCGGCATACAATCCCGTTCAGATTTTTTGCTGCAATCAACTGTCATTTTTGCCCGATGGGGTAAAACTTAACTAGAAATTGCCGCTTTCAATTTTAAGCCTCGGTGCGCCTAATTCCTAATTAATTGTATGGTGTAGTTGATAATTGCCAAACCGTCGATCGCACTAAACTACCGTGTCTGACTCTTCGATTACCGTCACCGTTAAACTGTTCGCCGCCTTCGGTGAAGCCTACGGTGTTTCGGAACTTACATTAGAACTTCCTCCCGAAACCCCAGTGTCTCAAGTGCTCGAAAGCTCGATCGCCCAATATCCTCAATTAGAACAATGGCGCGATCGCACCCGCTTCGGCCTCAACCTGGAATTCGTCTCCCCCGACACCATCCTCCAAGACGGCGACGAAGTTGTACTTATCCCCCCCGTCAGCGGTGGATAAGGGAAGAGGGGGAGAGTGGGAGAGGATTTTACTCTTTGGGGAATAGGGAATTGAAATAGACAATTTCAATTCTGTACAGCTTAGTTTTGAGTTGTAGGGGCGGTGCTGGCACTTCCCGCCTAAAAGTATTGAGTGCTCGAGCAAAAAAAACTTTATAAAACTTTATAAAGTTTTGAAATTAGTTTTGCAGGCAAATCATTCTTGAGTTCGGTTGATAGCAAGGCTTTTGCTGGGATTTTGCATTCCTAGGCAAAGTCTAGAAACAAGTCACACAAAGTGATTTAGAACTATCCATCTACCTCGGATCTCCAGCTAGATACTGCTGGAAATCAATCCCGACTAAAAAAATCGGGTATTGTTGACGGGGTAAATTGACCGTGCTAATCTTGCACAAGACTAAGAAAACATTGCAAAACTAGAGAGTTGAGCTATGACCCAGGCGACCAGAACCCAATCCACAGCAGCAACCTTCACAGCCCTCAAATGTAAAGAATGCGGCGAAGAGTACGAACTCCAAGCCAAGCACGTCTGCGATTGCTGTTTTGGCCCGCTTGAAGTCAAGTACGACTACGACGCCATCCGCCGCACCGTCACTCGCCAAACCATCCAAGCCGGCCCCAACTCGATCTGGCGCTACCGCGCATTTTTACCAGTCGCTACAGATAACGTGATCGATGTCGGCACTGGCATGACTCCTCTATTAAAATCCCACCGCTTGGCGCGCCGCCTCGGTCTAAAAAATCTTTATATTAAAAACGATGCCGTCAATATGCCCACTCTCAGCTTTAAAGACAGAGTGGTGTCAGTTGCCCTCAGCAGAGCGAGAGAATTGGGTTTCACAACGGTATCCTGTGCCAGCACCGGTAATTTAGCTAACTCTACGGCTGCGATCGCCGCCCACGCCGGACTCGACTGCGTAGTCTTCATCCCCTCCGACTTAGAAGCAGGAAAAGTCCTCGGCACTCTGATTTACAATCCAACTGTCATGGCAGTTCACGGCAACTACGACCAAGTTAACCGCCTCTGTTGCGAAGTCGCCAATACACATGGCTGGGGATTTGTCAATATCAACTTGCGTCCCTACTATTCCGAAGGCTCGAAAACCCTCGGGTACGAAGTTGCCGAACAGCTAGGCTGGCAATTGCCCGATCACATCGTCGCTCCCCTCGCTTCCGGCTCTTTGTTCACAAAAATTTACAAAGGCTTTCAAGAATTCACCGAAGTCGGTTTAGTGGATGAAAAGAAAGTCAGATTCAGCGGTGCCCAAGCTGACGGCTGTTCCCCCATCGCCCAAGCCTTCCGCGAAGGCCGCGATTTCGTTAAACCGGTGAAACCGAATACAATTGCTAAGTCGATCGCGATCGGCAATCCAGCCGACGGTATGTACGCCCTAGACATCGCCCGCAAAACAGGCGGCAACATCGAATCCGTCAGCGACACGGAAATCATCGAAGGCATGAAACTGCTAGCAGAAACCGAAGGCATCTTCACCGAAACCGCAGGCGGCACTACAATCGCAGTATTGAAGAAACTCGTAGAAGCAGGTAAAATCGACCCCGACGAAACTACCGTCGCCTACATTACCGGCAACGGCTTAAAAACCCAAGAAGCCGTCCAAGGTTACATCGGCGAACCCATCACCCTCGAACCAAAAATAGAAGCCTTCGAGCGTGCCCTAGAACGCGCCCGCACGCTCGAACGTTTAGAATGGCAACAGGTTTCGGTTTAACAGTCATTAGTCATTAGTCATTAGTCATTGGTTGTTAGTTATTGGTTATTAAGCTGCTGACTAATGACTGATTGCTAATGACTGATTACTCTGACTCAGAACTATCCACAACCAACAAGCAATAACTAACAACCAACCATGAGTGTTAAAGTTTTAATTCCCACTCCACTGCAAAAATTTACCAACAATCAAGCCACAATAGAATGCGGCGGCGGCAACATTTCCGAACTGATTGAATCGCTGGAAACAAATTGTCCAGGCATCAAAAAGAGCCTGTGCGACGAACAAGGAACACCTCGCAGATTTCTTAACTTCTACGTCAACAGTGAAGACATCCGGTTTTTGGAAGGTACAGAAACTGCTCTTAAAGATGGTGATGAAGTGAGTATTGTACCGGCGGTTGCTGGTGGTTGATTTTTGACCGCAGATGCAGGCAGATCTACGCAAATAAACGCAGATAGTTATTGAATCTATCTGCGTTTATTTGCGTAGATCTGCAGTTAGTTGCAAATCAAAGTTTTAATTTCTCTGATTTTTTGCAACCGCAGATGGGGCAGATCGACACAGATGAACGCAGATAATGATTAAATTAAATCGATCTGCGTTTATTTGCGTCGATCGGCAGTTGCAAATTACGATCGAACTATGAGGCGACGGAAGCTACTTTTGCAGCAGTCCGGGGACGGCGGCGGCCTGTTACTTTATTCACAGGGGCTGGTACTGGAGATGCTACTGATGATGCTAGTTTAGGCGCTTCAATGGAAAGCTGAGATGTTTGAACAGTTTCCGAACGCACTGCTTCTTCAGGAATTTGCATCAGGAATACCAGCAGCGGATTGCTTTGCAGTTCCCGGCGCATTACCCGCTGAATTGCTTTTTCTATTTGGGTTTGCACTCCTACCCAATCAATGTCAACTTGCGAGTCAGCAGTGGCGGGTTTGACAAATTCTGACCAACGATCGCTCAAAACTGTTTCAATGGTTTGAATGATTAATTTGATCACAACTTCGCGATCGGCTGATGTCACTA
The DNA here is from genome assembly GCA_025937335.1 of Microcoleus sp. TY_ISSM_2_bin.22. Taxonomy (GTDB): domain Bacteria; phylum Cyanobacteriota; class Cyanobacteriia; order Cyanobacteriales; family Microcoleaceae; genus Microcoleus. The sequence goes on along the minus strand of JAICRN010000238.1, from coordinate 4,290 downwards.
CACCTTTCAAGTGGACTTCTGGTTTGGCAACTAATTTGCCTTCCCAATTCAAAGCTGCCGCTACTGTTACAACGCCATCTCCGGCCAACTGCTGGCGTTCCTTGAGTACGTTCGCTTTGACAACGCCCGATCGAGAAGAATCTACTAATTCAATTCCTGAAGGCACTTTACCAGCAACTCGTATCGAATTTTCAGTTAATTCTACGACATCGCCGTTATCGACAATCACCATATTGCTAGCGGGAATGCCCATGCTTTGAGCCGTCTTGGAGTGCTGGATCAGCATCCGGTGTTCTCCGTGAACCGGCAAGAAGAACTTGGGACGAGTCATGTTAATCATTAACTTTTGGTCTTCTTGACAACCGTGTCCCGAAACGTGAATGCCTTTGTCGCGGCCGTAAACCACGTGTGCTCCCAGCATCATTAGTTTATCGATCGTATTTACCACTGCGATCGTATTTCCGGGAATGGGATTAGCCGAGAAAATAACTGTATCGCCCTTTCTGATTTTCAGTTCGTGATGTTCGCCGTTAGCAATGCGAGTCATCGCCGCCATCGGTTCGCCTTGGGAACCTGTGGTTAAAATCAGTACCTTGTCATCAGGTAAATTGCGAATTTCTTTCAGCGGTTTGAAAATATTATCTTCGCATTTGATGTAGCCGAGATTGCGGCAGTGAGCGATGACGTTAAGCATCGATCGACCCACCACTCCTACATACCGATTGTTTTTCTTAGCCAATTCTAAAACAATTTGCAACCGGTGTACCGACGAAGCAAAAGTCGTGATCATTATCCGTCCCGTTGCTTGAGCGATAATTCTGTCTAAATTCGGAGCAACAGAACGTTCCGAAGCGGTAAAACCGGGAACTTCCGAGTTAGTAGAATCGCTGATCAAGCACAGCACGCCTTTCTCGCCGTACTCTGCCAGCTTTTGCAAATCAAAATGCTCGCCGTCTACAGGAGTGTGGTCAATTTTAAAGTCTCCGGTGTGGATCAAAATTCCCACGGGAGTGTGAATTGCCACCGTAAAACTGTCGGCCATCGAGTGAGTGTTCCGAATGTATTCGACTAAGAAATTCTTGCCAATTCTTACTGTATCCCTGGGTCTAACCGTTCTCAATTCAGTGCGGTGAGACACTCCGGCTTCTTCCAGTTTTCCGGCTAGCAAAGCCATCGCCAAACGCGGGCCGTAGATGACCGGAATTTCAAATTGTTTGAGGTGATAAGGGATACCGCCTATGTGGTCTTCGTGACCGTGAGTCACGATCATACCTTTAATTTTGTGGCTGTTTTCCCGCAGGTAAGTCATGTCGGGAAGGACAATATTTACGCCGTGCATTCCATCTGTCGGGAAGGCTAAACCTGCATCTAAAAGAATTATTTCGTCACCGTACTCGAACACACAAGTGTTTTTACCGATTTCGTGCAGCCCGCCGAGGGGAATAACTTTTAGAGCAGATGCAGTTGTATTTTTGATCATGCGTATCCTTTGTTAGTTATTTTTGTTATTTGTCTGTTGTCTGTTGTCTTTCGTCTTTCGTCTGCTGTTCTTTGGTAAGGCGATATTTTTCCAACTATTTATGGAAAACTCCCCGGCGGGTATTGCTATCCCGTACAGTCAGTTGTCTTTTGCCTTCATTCTTCTATTTTCAGTCTTTAATCCTTGACTGTTAGCTACTTACTAACAGTTAATTACTAATGACTGATGACTCAGAACTAATGACTGATAACAACCAATATTCAGTTGTCTGAAAACTCGTTCTCGCCCGTCTTGCTAGCTGATACTGCCGCTAGCTGACTCAGTACGTCCTTTAACTTTTGAGTTACCTCAACGGGCGGATCGCACAGGGGCGGACGGGTGGAACCTACATCCCAGCCTTGAAGTTTAAGAGCTGTCTTGACGGGAATGGGATTTGTGGTGAGAAAAAGAGCTTTAAACAGGTCAAAAAGTTGCAAGTGAATCTGGGTAGCGACTTGAACTTGACCGGCCTCGAAAGCTTCGATCATCTGTTGCAGTTGTTCTCCTACCAGATGGCTGGCTACGCTAACTACACCAGATCCTCCTACCGCCAACATTGGCAAAGTTAGGGAATCATCTCCAGAATAAATGGCAAATTCAGGGGATGTCAAGCACCGAATTTGACTTGCTTGATCCAAGTTGCCACTTGCTTCTTTTACGGCCACAATGTTGGGGATTTCGGCCAAGCGAGCCACCGTCTCCGGCAACATATTTTGACCAGTGCGACCGGGGATGTTATATAACATTATAGGGAATTCTGGAGCAGATTGCGCGATCGCCCGAAAATGATTGTACAAACCTTCTTGCGGCGGTTTGTTGTAATAAGGAACCACCTGCAAACAACCATCTAACCCTAGTTTAGCTGCTTTTTTCGTAGCTGCGACTGCTTCTGAAGTAGAATTAGATCCAGCTCCTGCGATTACCAACGCCTTACCGGCCACCGCTTTTTGTACCACCTGAAATAATTCGTACTCTTCATCCCAGGTCATAGTGGGAGACTCGCCCGTTGTGCCGCACACTACCAAGCTATCAGTACCGCGATCGGCTAAATGAACTGCCAATTGTTCTGCTACCGCATAGTTAACGCTGCCGTCTTCCTTAAACGGCGTAATCATTGCAGTCAGAACCCGTCCAAACTTTACCACACTTTCTCCGATTTTAGACTGTTGATTTTTGATTTTAAATTTTTGATTTCAGATGGAAGGTTTATCCAAAATCCCCAATTTCAATTTCCAAATTGCGAGAATTTCCGTTAATTAGAAGCCGCCGCCACTTGGGTTCGCAACAAATTTTTTTGGGCCAGCAACTCAGCTATCTGCACCGCATTTAAAGCCGCCCCTTTGCGAATTTGATCGCCCGACAGCCACATCTCCAACCCGCAGGGGTGAGAAATATCTTGACGAATCCTGCCCACTAACACCTCATCCTTACCGCTGGCTTCTGCGGGCATCGGGAAATAATTAGCTTGCCAGTCTTCTACCAGCTTAACCCCGCTTGCCTGCTTTAAGATTTCTCTGGCCTCGATCGGGCTAAAAGGCTCTGCAAACTCTAGATTAATCGCTTCCGAATGAGCGCGAAGTACGGGAACCCGCACGCAAGTTGCCGTAATTTTAATCTCGTCCGTACCAAATATCTTCCGAGTTTCGTTTACCATTTTCATCTCTTCTTCACAATACCCCAAATCGTTAATCGGCGTATTGTGCGGAAACAAATTAAATGCTAGAGGGTAGGGAAATATATCTGTTTTGGGCGTTTCCCCCTGCAAAATTGCTCTTGCTTGAGCTTTCATTTCCTCCATTGCCCTTGCCCCCGCCCCGCTGGCAGACTGGTAAGTGGCTACAACTATGCGCTTTACCGGTTTAACTTTGTGAAGCGGCCAAACTGCAACTGCCATCAAAATCGTCGTGCAGTTGGGATTAGCAATTATACCTCGATGAGCTGCTGCCGCTTGGGGATTGACTTCAGGAACCACTAGCGGTACAGAAGCATCCATGCGGAAAGCGCTAGAATTGTCAATAACCACGGCTCCGGCTGCCACCGCTTGCGGAGCCCAGAATTTAGAAGTAGAGCCGCCGGCAGAGGCGAGCACCAGATCTACATTATCAAACGATCGCCCCGAAACTGCTTCGACCGGCAGCATCTCGCCGCCAAAAGGCAAAGTAGTGCCTGCTGAACGTTCCGAAGCCAGCAGCTTCAAGTTAGAAATCGGAAAACTCCGGCTGTGCAATAGTTCTAGCAACTCGGCCCCGACTGCGCCGGTAGCTCCTAAAATGGCAACTCGATAGGATTGAGACAAATTAGTTTCCTCCACAAATTAAAGTCTAAACGATCGAAATCAAAAATTTAAATAACTGCAATTCTCAATATCAAACTTAATTAATGTTAGGCGACATCAGGAGCATGAGAGGATGGCAATGGTGCAGTTAACCGAAACGGGCGATCGAACTTCTCGATTGATTGGTGCGATCGTACCCAATGCCAGTTTAGCATCTTTTGCCGTTAGCGAAGCCCTCGCACTGGAGCGCCCGCGCCCAATCCGCATCCGGTTAGGTTTTGGGATATACCTGCATTTTAGCAGGCGCATCCGTTGACTTTGACCAAAAATTTCAAAGGTGCTACCCGCCACGCGATCGATCCGTGGAATCAATCGAAAGCATCTGGAATCTAAAATCCTCAAGAAAGAGCATTTATCCGTGGGATCAATCTAAAATCTAAAATCTAAAATCTAAAATCGATTGACTGGCGGCCCAAAACATTGACATCTAAGGGCG
>JAICRN010000228.1 GCA_025937335.1 Microcoleus sp. TY_ISSM_2_bin.22 | reverse complement strand
GCGAATAAGACAAGTCCGTATCTAACACCAAATCAAACACAAACGGCTTAAATAAACGGGGAAACCATCGATGAAATAGCCTTCCCATCGTCAACCGCAAGAAAAACTCAACCACCAACAACTTCGTGCGAGGAAACGAATAATTGGATAACTCTTGCAAGGCATGGGCATCCGGGACTCGCTGCTCTGAAAACTGCGGCAAAACCTTCCCCCAATCATCCCCATACTGCTCCAACAATTCTCCCAAAATCAGCACATCCTCTAACGAAGAATTACACCCCTGGCCAATCGAGGGAGACACCGCATGAGCAGCATCGCCAATCAGCAACACACTATCGCCCTCATGAAATCGATCGCAGCGTACCGTTAACACCCTCGCCACCGGACGATTCAACAACGCCTCCGCTTCTTCCAGCGACATCAACTGACCAAACAGGGGGAAATTTTCCTCAAAAAATGCCTTAACTTCTTCTTTCGTTGATAATCCTTCTAGGGGATTAGTCTCAGCATCAAAAATAATCACGCCATTTAACTGGTCTCCTGGCTGGGGTACCATTAACATCCGGGTTTTGTTATTCAAATTCCAGGCATGGACTTTATTCGGTTCTAACTCCACTCCTGCACTCTGATTGAGCCGACTTAAAAACACAGATTTATAGGCATCCGGAATATAGTTTTGGGAACACGGCAAGCCGGAATTCTCGACTAAATACTCTCGAATTTGCGATCGCGCCCCATCGGCACCCACCAGTAGATCGTAGTGAACGGTAAAGCTATCTCCTTCTGAAGGTTTCAACATCACGGTTTTAGCCGTTGCATCCACAGCCATACATTCACAGTTGAAATGTACTTTAACCTGATTCGGACTAGAGGTTTCGGTTAATTGCTTCAACAGAATCGTCACGAGGCGATTGCGATCGATTGTGAGAACCGGATTTTCGCGAGGAACCGGCCGGGATTTGCCCTTTTTCCGATAAATAATCGTCCCGTGACAGAACACACTTTGAGCGGCGATCGCCTCCTCTAACCCAACAATTGCTCTAATGGCTTTTCTGCCCCGTTCCTGAAGCGAGATGGGAAATGTGCGGTTTCCAGAAACATCAGTCAACCGAGGATCGGGACGACGTTCATAGATATCAATATGGTAGTTGCCCCGACGCCATAAATAATGTGCCAGTAGCAGTCCAGCCGGACCCGCTCCAATAATCACAACCTTTTGAACCATAGGAGTTTACCGAATACTATGAGTTGATGTACCGAACTTTATTATGCTTGCCTGCCGATCCCCGGCTTCTGAATCAAATTGATTGAGGGCAATCAGGGTTTCAACAAAGAAGTCAGGGATCTGGGTTGTCTTTTCATCTCCCATCGGCAACCCCTGAAAAGTTAGATATTCTCAAGAATAGCTTGGGCGACAACTTCGTCGGTGATCAGTCCCGTAATTAACTTCCCATGCAGAGCCGCCAAAATCGACTCCACTTTTTTCACACCTCCTGCAATACCAATAATCAGCCGTTGAGCAGGTTGTTCGAGCGGTACACCGGCAACTCGGCTGTTAGTTACACATTGAATCAAGATTCCTTGACGATCGTATGCCCAACCTGCAATCTCCCCAACAGCCCCCAATTCAATTAATTGCGTCACTTCATCGTCGTTGATAAACCCGTCTTGATGTAACGGTGCATTCCAGTCAATTGGGCTAATCCCGACAAATGTTGCTTTTGCTTGCTCTGCAAGGGTTTTTACGGTGATAAACGATCGCTGAGTCTGCAAGAGTTCTCGTTCTTCAATACTGGTCGCTACAACCGGAGTAGGCACTGGATACGCCTGCGAACCAATGCGATCGGACAAGTGCATCACCACTTCATAACGACCCGCACGCCCATATTGAGACATATTCCCCACAATTGAGACAATCTTATGCTGAGGTTGGTGCATGGATGGGATCTGCTCCACCATCGATCGCAAAGTACGACCCGTGGAAAATGCCAGGATTGTTGGAGTTTTAGCAACAAGATACGTCTCTAAGTGATTGGCAGCGCATACACCAAGTCCGTTCAAGGTATCGCCGCTCCCTGCATCGCTTGGAACCACTTCACAAAGCGATAGTTCAAATTTGTCTCTGAGTGATTCAGCTAGAGCAATACACTCACGCAGGGGATGATCGAGCCGAAATTTGATCAGTTTTTCACTCACCGCTAGTGCAACTAAACGCTGTGCAGCCTGCCGCGACACGTTCAGCTTTGCCGCAATCTCTTCCTGCGTGTTCCCAGCAATGTAGTAGAGCCAAGCAGCGTGAGCTGCCTGGTCTAACTTGCGAGTCCGAAGGGGCAAGCCAGTTTTGCTGGCATCGCGCCGCTCTAAGAAGGGTTCTCTCATATTCCACGTATAGGCAGTATGCTTCCCCAAAACAGTAGATGGTTTATTTGAGTATCTGCTCAAAGATAGATTTTTTGCTCAAACTATTAAACATAGGTTATCACACTCTAAATTAATGAAAGCGGTCTTACAAAACTCCCAGGCAGCAAAACATTGCAGTACCAATCTTGGAGGCTGACAACATTGCTAACTTAGCAATAAGCTGTCACACATTTAAGAAAGCAATATGCACTCATGAGAAAAAGATTAAAGGAGAAGGGGAAAAGGTTTCCCTTTTTACCTTTCTGCCTGCTCATTTTCCCTTACATCGATTAGTTCAATATGTAACTTAGATGCACAACAACTTACCCTTTTCCCTATAGTCCGCCAGTCAAATCCAAGTTAAACCCCGTAATGTAGCTTGCCTCCTCGCTCATGAGAAATGCTACACCGTTGGCAACTTCTTCAAGGCTCCCCAAACGCCGCATCGGTACTGAATTAATCATTTGCTGCTGTACCACTTTAGGATCGGTATCAAAGTATTGTGACCCCACACCCGCCTGCAATTCTGTCTGCCGCGTCCACATCACGCCCGGCCCAATCAGCGCAGGCGAGACGGCATTCACCCGAATGTGGTAGGCAGCCAAGTCTTTTGCTGCTGTCTGAGTTATCCCGATTACGGCAAACTTCGAGGCTGAGTAGGCGAGCATATTTGGAGGACCAGCCACTCCTGCATGGCTTGCCATATTGACGATCGCTCCTCCACCCGATTTGCGCAGGTGTTGTGCCGCCGCTTTGAGGACGTGAAAAACTCCGACAACATTGATGTCAATGACCTTTTTAAAATCCTCCTCAGGATACTCGTCGGTTTTGGCAAAAACTCCTTGATAACCCGCATTGTTGAAAACATAGTCGATCCGCCCAAATTGCTCTACAGCACCAGAAAAAGCTCGAGCAACGTCGTCAGGATTGGTCACATTGCAGCGAAAGGTAGCAACTGGAATTTTATAGGCTTCCAATTCGCGAGCAACCTCTGCCATCTTCGCTTCGTTTAAGTCTAGGATTACTACACCTGCACCATCTGCGGCAAAACGCTGTGCAGTAGCCCGACCAATATCACCAGCACCGCCGGTAATCAGAATCGTTTTACGGGCAAAGTCATAACTTGCTCTACCTGTCATATCTTTAACCCCTTGTGAATATATGTTGCAAATACTCTTTAATTGTCCAGTATTTTAGGTGGCTTAGTATAATTCAATTATTGAGCAATCGCTCAATATTAGGCATAAACTCAACAATTTAATCATCGGATTTTTTTAATATCAAAGGAGTTATGCGATGCGTATCCCCCGCTTCGCTAAATTGCTGGTTGCATTCCTCGTTGGAGTCGTGCTCGTGCAACTGCTGCATGCTTGTGCCACAGGTTCTCAAGCAGCAGGGAAAACCAGACTGACGATCGCTACTGTCAATAATGGCGATATGGTCGTCATGCAAGGGCTTTCAAGCAAGTTTGAACAAGCCAACCCAGACATTCAACTGAGGTGGGTTGTCCTAGAAGAAAACGTGTTGCGCCAACGCACAACCACAGACGTTGCTAGCCAGGGCGGACAATTTGATGTCCTGACAATCGGGTCTTATGAAACGCCGATTTGGGCGAGACGAGATTGGTTAAAACCATTAGATCTACCCGCCAGCTACGACGTAAATGACCTGATAAAACCCATCAGAGAAGGTCTTTCTCACAACGGCAAACTTTATGCTGTGCCGTTCTATGGCGAAAGTTCCATGCTGTATTACCGAAAAGACTTGTTTGAAAAAGCAGGGATTACGGTTCCCGAACAGCCAACCTATCCCCAACTCAGAGAATGGGCGAGTAAGGTTCACGATCCGGCCAATGGAGTCTACGGTGTTTGTCTGCGCGGAAAACCCGGTTGGGGCGAAAACATGGGATTTTTGTCCACATTGGTCAACACGTTTGGCGGACAGTGGTTTGACATGAAGTGGCAACCCACTATAAATACTCCAGCCTGGAAAGAAGCGATCGCCTTCTATGTCGATTTGCTCAACAAATATGGCCCACCGGGTGCCAGTTCCAATGGATTCAATGAGAATCTAGCGCTATTCTCGACGGGCAAGTGCGGGATGTGGGTAGATGCAACCGTTGCAGCAGGACTGTTATCCAATCCAAAAGAATCTCAAGTTTATGACAAAGTTAGCTTTGCCCGTGCGCCAATTGAAAAATATCCAAACGGCTCGAATTGGATCTGGGCTTGGGCTCTAGCGGTTCCAAAAACCTCAAAATCACCCGAAGCGGCTCAAAAGTTCGTTGCCTGGGCAACCTCAAAAGAATACATCCAATTAGTGGCCGATCAAAATGGCTGGGTTGCTGTACCGCCAGGTACGCGGACTTCCACCTATAACAATCCCAACTATCAAAAAGCCGCACCGTTTGCTTCGATCGTACTCAGGTCGATCGAATCTGCCGATATTACCCGTCCAGCCGCAAACCCAACCCCTTACAAGGGCATTCAATATGTGGATATTCCAGAATTTCAGGCCATCGGTTCTTCGGTTGGGCAAACGATGGCAGCAGCGCTGACGAATCGCCTTTCAGTCGATCGGGCGTTGCAACAATCGCAAAATTCAACTGAACGGTTTATGAAACACACGGGTTACATCGAGTGAAAAGAGCGGCTGGGTTATGTTCTTAAACCCGGAGATCCCCAGTAAAAAGGAGGACTTTGACGCTCATTCTCCCCCCTTTTTAAGGGGGGCTGGGGGAGATCTAAATTTGACGGGAAGGCAAGAAAAAACGCAAATGCTCGCCCATAAAACTTTCACAATCTAAAATCCCAAATCAAAAATTCTATTAAGCTATGTCTTCTTCAGTAGCTGTAAAACATCACCGCGAAACGCCACCTCCCCAGCAACGAAGCAAGCGACAGGCATCAACATTACCCCTGGTTGCGCCTTCCGTCATTGCCTTGCTGCTGTGGATGATTGTGCCTCTGGTGATGACAGTATGGTTTTCCTTTCAGCGGTATAACCTCCTCAATCCAGAGGCACGCAAATTCATCGGAATTGAAAATTTCACGTTCATCTTGAGCGATCCAGCTTTATGGACATCGATCGGCATCACCATAATTTTGGTCGTGTCTGTTCTGGCGATCACGATCGGTCTAGGCACACTTCTGGCAATTCTATTTGACCAAGACTTTTACGGTCAGGGAATTGCGCGGGTACTGGCGATTTCTCCCTTTTTCGTCATGCCCACAGTCAGCGCCCTAATCTGGAAAAATATGCTGATGCATCCAGTGAATGGGCTGTTTGCTCAATTCACCAGAGGTTTGGGTTTGGGGGCGATCGATTGGTTTGCAGATTTTCCACTGCTTGCCATCATTATCATTGTTTCGTGGGAATGGCTTCCTTTTGCCCTGCTGATTTTGCTGACAGCAATTCAATCACTAGACCACGATCAGATAGAAGCAGCCCGAATGGATGGAGCAAATGCTCTAGCCTTATTCCGTTTCGTCATGCTACCGCATCTGAGCCGCGCCATTGCCGTAGTCGCCATGATCGAGACGATTTTCTTTTTGACTATCTTTGCAGAAATCTTTGTTACCACAGGTGGCGGGCCCGGAGTGGCAACCACTAATCTTGCCTATTACATCTTCCTGAGAGCATTGCTGGAATTTGATGTAGGCGGTGCCTCAGCAGGCGGATTAATCGCGGTAATTCTTGCCAACATCGCGGCAATTTTTCTGATGCGTAGTGTTGCTCGTAATTTGGATACCTAAAAATGGCAAAAAAAACTTCTCGCCGCTGGTTATTTACATTGCTCGGCTGGTTTGTCGCTTGCAGCTTGTTTTTCCCAATTTTCTGGATGTTTCTGACCAGTTTCAAAACAGAGGTGGCGGCGGTTGCAACTCCCCCTCAGTTATTTTTCCAGCCGACATTAGAAAATTATGTCGCGATACAAGATCGGGCAAACTATTTCAACTATGCGCTCAACAGTGTGGCGGTTTCGCTCGGATCGACCCTACTCGCGCTGCTGCTTGCGGTACCTGCCGCTTATGCCATGTCTTTCTTCCCAACCAAACGCACTAAGAGTACCTTGCTGTGGATGCTGTCCACTAGAATGCTGCCACCCGTTGGCGTGCTGGTGCCGATCTACATCTTGTGTCGCAACGCCGGTTTGCTGGATACCCGCATCGGTTTGAGTATTATTTACACTCTGATCAATTTGCCGATTGTTGTCTGGATGATTTACAGCTTTTTCAAAGAGGTACCCAAAGATATCCTAGAAGCCGATCGCATGGATGGAGCAAACACACGGCAAGAACTGATTCATGTGTTGCTGCCACTGGCATTACCTGGAATTGCTTCCACCGCATTGCTTTCGATCATTTTGTCCTGGAATGAAGCCTTTTGGAGCCTCAACCTAACAACGGCTAATGCCGCTCCTTTAACCGCATTTATTGCCTCTTTTTCCAGTCCTCAAGGATTGTTTTGGGCAAAACTTTCGGCAGCATCAACTCTGGCGATCGCACCCATTTTAATCTTCGGTTGGTTGAGCCAACGGCAATTAGTACGCGGTCTCACCTTTGGTGCCGTGAAATAATCATTTGATTTTTAATGGATTAATAGGAGTATTTCATGTCCACAGTTGCTTTAAGAGATATTCACAAAACATATGCCGATACAGAGATCGTTAAAGGCGTCGATCTTGATGTTGGCGATCGCGAATTTGTTGTCTTCGTTGGTCCATCCGGTTGTGGAAAATCGACCTTGTTACGCATGATTGCCGGACTAGAGGAAATTACCTCCGGCAAGTTGATGATTGATGGAGAGGTAGTGAATGATGTACCTCCAGATAAACGCGGGTTGGCAATGGTGTTTCAAACCTACGCCTTGTATCCTCACATGACCGTAGCGGAGAATATGGCGTTTAGCCTCCGCCTTGCGGGTGTTCCAAAAGCCAAGCGTTATGAAAGGGCGCGTGAAGTCGCGCGTGTCCTCCAACTGGAACCGCTGTTAAACCGCAAGCCCAAAGAGTTATCCGGAGGACAGCGCCAACGAGTAGCAATTGGTCGTGCCCTGGTTCGCAATCCCAAAGTGTTTTTGTTTGACGAACCGCTTTCAAACCTGGATGCCTCCTTGCGCGTGCAGATGCGGATCGAACTGGCCAGCTTGCATAACAGCCTGCAAGCCACCATGATTTACGTGACACACGATCAGGTTGAGGCAATGACGCTTGCCACCAAGATTGTGGTGTTGCAGGGCGGCATTGTAGAACAAGTGGGTTCGCCTTTGGATCTCTACCACCATCCCCGGAATCTATTCGTCGCCGGATTTATTGGTTCACCTAAGATGAACTTTGTCTCGGTTACGGTGACAGCAGTCAATGATTCTGGTATAACTGTCAAACTTCCTGGTGATGCAAGTGTGACTGTTCCAGTGAAGCCTGGAAAGGTGTCGGTTGGAGACAGTGCAACATTGGGAATTCGCCCCGAACACCTGCGACTCGATCGCCATAGCGCAACAGTGAACGGCGAAGTGTTAGTTGTAGAACGACTGGGCGGACAAACCTATCTCTATGTCAAGATTGCAGGTGGAGACACCCTAATCGTGCAAACAGACGGAGATAATTCCAGCCAGTTGCGCGATCTTGTTCCTGTCCACATTAGCGGCGATCTTTGCCATCTGTTTGACTTACAGGGTGAAGCCGTTTTAAAAACTCGCCGTCACCACCTAACCGTTAATAAATAAATGAACAGCAATACCAGCACCGGCTCAACAATCAAACTGAATGAAGCATCTCTGTTTCGTTTACCTGAAAACGTGCGCGTACCCAATT
>JAICRN010000453.1 GCA_025937335.1 Microcoleus sp. TY_ISSM_2_bin.22 | reverse complement strand
TGTGTTTGTGCATAAGTTTGTAGCTATTGGCACTTTGGAAGAGAAGATTGACCAAATGATTGAGGACAAAAAGAAATTGGCCGGGTCAATTATTGGTGCTGATGAGTCGTGGTTAACTGAGTTGGATAATGAGGCATTTAAGAAATTAATTAGGCTCAATAAAAATGCGGTTTTAGATTAGGATAAAATCAAAAATATGTCACAATTTACTCGGACTTGGTGGGGCAATAAATTTATCCATGCGTTAGAAAGATTTACAGATTCTGGGCGACTCGGAAGGGGACGTGCCTATGCACGAAACGGCAAGGTAAAAAGCTTTGGCATGAATGATGGGTTAGTGATGGCACAGGTGAGAGGCTCGGTTAATCCTTATTTTGGGGTTTATAAGGAGCCTCTGTACACAACTCAAATTGAGTTTGAGCCGATTAGTCAGGAAAAGTGGCAAAGGGCGATCGCCCAAATGGCATCAAAAGCCAGCTTCATTTCTCGGCTGCTGCTCAACGAAATGCCCGACAATATTGAAAAGGCTTTCTCACCCCTCGGATTGCACCTTTTACCCAGCAGCCGCGAGGACTTTAAGACTACTTGCTCTTGCCCAGACTATAGCAATCCCTGCAAACATATTGCCGGAGTTTATTATTTGGTGGCGGCTGAATTGGACAAAGATCCATTTTTACTGTTTGAATTACGGGGGCTTTCTAAGGAAGTGCTGCACCGCGAATTGGCAAAAACGCCTTTGGGAATGGCGCTTTCTGCCGAGTTAACAGCGGATGCCGCGGCCCCTGTGGCGGTGGATTCCTATTACACGCAGGCGATCGCCAGTGAGGCGCAAACGGTCAGCCTGAAAGAGTTTTGGCATGGTGCGAAGCGATTGCCGCAGACGATTGAGGTGGCAGCGCCAAGTGGGGTAAGTGCGATCGTGGTGAAGAAACAGGGAGATTTTCCACAGTTTTGGCACAAGGATGGTTCGTTTATTGAGGCGATGGAAGAACTGTATTTGCGGGTGAAGAAGAATAAGTAGTTGGGTGGACAATGTGGGATTGCTGATTGACGGTATGAATTAAGTTCTACGAAAAGAATCCAAGGCACAAAAAGTCTGTCTTCGGCAAAGATTAAAAAATAGACCTCTTGCAAAAATAACTAGGACGGGCAAGATGCCCATCCCACAAAAGTTATTTTTTCTGGTTGTACGGGCTTCTTGCCCGTCCATTAAATTTATGAAAAGGACTTTTGCAAGAGGTCTAATGTACATTCATACTAAAGTTCAGCAACGCCCATCCCTCTACTCTGCAACGCCAAAATCTGTTATCTACTCTACAGCGCGTGCCGGATAAGCTGCTGCAAAAAATTGACTGCCGACAAGTCTGAACATGGCTCCGTATAGTTGGGATTTTGTGCTGCCTGTTCGCGGTTTGTCACTAAAAAGCAAGCAGCGGTGAAATGCCTTTCTCGCACCATCTTCTGACAAAAAAGTTCGTAGCGTTTAGCATAGCTTGCCCCTCTAAACTCCGGCAAAACGGCGAAATGCGGTTCAGCAACCTGTACCGGGGTGTGCGAGGCAGGACAGTCTTCCAAAACAAACAGATATCCCAACCACGGTGGCGGAGGTGCTGTGCCAAACACCCCTTCCCGGTAAGCTGTCCAGATGTCGAGAGCAGCCCCCATCGCTTCTTCTGTGCGGTTGTTGAAGTTGTTGCCAAAGCTGCCAACCTGGCTCTTCAACTCGATGACTACTTTGAGTTGCCGTTTTTCAGGGTTTACCACCAAAAAGTCGTACATCTTCGTCGGGCGAAAGAACCCCGGTATAACGGTTAGGCTTTTTTTAACGTGGATGTGGTTTTGAGGCACACCTGCAGCCAGCAAGAAATTAGTCAGCGTCAGGATGAAACCGTCCATCTGCTTGCCGCCTGTCACCGCACTGCGGTTCCCTTGGTCAACCTTGCCAGCTAGCACCTGGGCTTGTGTCTGGGCGATGCGGGTATCCCAGAAACCTTGCACCGCTTCCTGGAACACATCATCGGGGATAATGGGTGTCTGTCCCGTCATTCAACAACCTCCCCCATCGTTCTGTCATAGACAACGCGCAAGCCATACGTCTCCTGCATCCGTTTCAGCGCTAGGTGATGGTAAGTTGGCTCAACATCTACCCCGATACTGTTGCGCCCCCAGTTGGCGGCGGCGACGCAGGTTGTTCCTGTCCCCATAAATGGGTCAAGTACCGTGTCCCCTGCAAAAGAAAACATCCGCACCAGTCTTTCTGCCAGTTCCAAAGGATATGGGGCGGGGTGTTGCTTGGTGGAAGCGCCTTTGATATCCTGCCAAATCTGTTGAAACCACTGTCGGTGGAGAGTTTCCGGTATTACGGACAATACCCGTGCTGTGAGGGTGGGACTGCGGTAGCCGCCAGGTTTGCGCTGCATCAGGATAAATTCGATGTCGTTTTTGATGACACCTCCGGGCTCATAAGGTTTGCCGAGAAAACTGGTGCCATTCCCCGCTGCTTCCAGGGAAGCATTGGCGATTTTGTACCAGATAATCGGTGCGAGGTTATCAAATCCCAAATGGCGACAGTGTTCCTGAATACTCGCGTGCAGGGGAAATACCATGTGCCTGCCAAACCGCCTGCGGGCAACACAGACATCGCCCACCACAATCACCAGCCGTCCGCCGGGGACTAAAACCCGCCATACTTGCTGCCATACTCGATCGAGCTCCTGCAAAAACTTTTCGTAGTCTGCTATTTCGCCAAGCTGGTTGAGATTTTTGAGATATTCTTTTAAATTCCAATACGGGGGCGATGTGACTACCAGATGTACGCTTTCATCGGGAATATGTATCAAGTTTCGGCTATCGCCCTGTAGCAGGGAATGGAAAGATGGCAACCCCTGCACCCGATTCTGAATTTCCTGGATCAACGCCTTATTTTTGCTGATGGCAGGAATGGCGCGTTGCTCGTCTGCTGTTAGTAATGCCGTTGCTTCCTCGGGTACAAGGCTTTTATCCTGTAGCGCTTGTTTCAACGGTTCGGCTGCTTCCTGACACAGCAACCGCGTTGAAATATTAACCTTGCTTAAACTCGAAGACTTCATACATTTGGTACAATAATCATGTTCATCATATCAGCTTTGCGAACCCCAAAAATCCTAAGCTCGTTATTGGATTATCTTAGACTATAATTAAAGTAGTGCGACTTTTAAAAAAGTAGGCTTTTTAGTTACAGCAAGCTTTTGCAATTTCAAATTAGAATCTAAAATTGACTGATGTTACCAAGAGAAGAACTGTTAAAAGGCATTGAAAACCGCGAATGTGTGGCGCGGGCGATCGACCAAGCGGAACAAGCAATTAAAACTTGGGAAATTACTCTGACTGATTTTCTGTCGCCTCCAGAATTGGCGGACACTCTGACTGTATTTAAGCGCTTAACTGACGTGGAATTAGTGGCTTGGGGCGGCTACCCGCAAGCTGAAAGACAAAGAATTGCGATCGCGCGATCGGATATCCCGATCGACTCTGCTAGCGTTAACGTTGCTGCGGTAGAAATCGCTGGCAATTTCTTGTTCGATACAGCTTCTCACCGCGACTTTTTGGGGGCGATGTTGGGTACGGGAATTGTCCGCGAGAAAACTGGCGATGTGATTGTTTTGGGAGAACGCGGCGCGCAAGCGATTGTCATGCCGGAGATGGTAGAGTATTTGGAGATGAGTTTGCAGCAAGTGCGATCGGTTCCTGTACAAACGCGGCGCATTGAGTTGAGCGAACTCAAAATTAGAGAACCCAAAAAGAAAGAAATGACAACCGTTGAAGCATCCATGAGATTGGATGCTGTCGCCTCGGCTGGATTCGCAATGTCTCGCAGCAAAATGGTCGATTTAATTGATAGTGGCGACGTGCGAGTTAACTGGAAAGACGTTACTCAAGCTAGTTATAATGTCAAGTCTGGAGATTTAATTGCTGTTACCGGCAAGGGAAGATTGGAAGTTGGGGAAGTTGCGGTTACTAAGAAGGAACGCTATCGAGTCCAGTTAACTCGATATTTGTAATTTATAGCCCAGAAACCGGGTTTTTTCCGAGAATATTGTGACACAGCCCAAAAACCCCGAAAAACCCGGTTTCTTTGGTTTTATGCGTAAGTGCTAAATCCAAATTATCGTGGAAAAGTTTTCCTTACCAACACGGCGATACCCAGCATTAACAAGCCCAATAGTAAGCCAAACAGCAGACTCCAGAGAATTGTCGCAGCAAAGGGATGCAGCGGTAGAGAAAGATCGGGTTGCCATTTAATCGGTTTATCCTTGATTAGAGGATAGGCGGCGGAAAAGATTTGTCCGCCGCCGATCGCAGTTCCGACAAAAAAGATGATATTCTCAAGCTGGCGATCGCGCTTTTTCTCCCCGTCTTCCTGTTCCCTGTCCAATTCCACCTGTTCGATTTCCACCATCCCCCGCACAGTGGATATCGACTGCTGGAACAAATCTTGACTGGCAATCAGGTAGTTTAAATCTATTTCAATTTGCCGCTGATATTTATTCTCAGCCAAATCTAGAAACTTCTGCAAGAAATCCAGATTATCGCCTGGGATGCACAAACTTCTAATTTTTGTCAAGGCATCACCATAATTTTCAGCATTAGTGTCAATAGTATTTTTGTCTTCTTTCAAATACCGTACTTGCTGAGCACAATCAAACATTTTAGTGCGGACTTCAGCCAGCAATTGCTTTAACTTCTGCAACTTAACTTGTCTATCTTGTTCGCTGTCGATTTGACTGAATTCGGGAAGCTTCTTTTCTAACTCGCTGACTATTTGCTGTGCTTGGCGATACTTTTTCCTAGCTTCGCGATACACAAATACGATTTTAGCGCGAGAGCACAGCAGATTCATCAAGTAAGAGTTAAATGTCGGGGTTGCGAATTTCAAAGTTTGGGAATTCTCTTGCAACCATACTAGAAAGTGACACCGCTTATTCGCATCATCTTCGCGGCTGTCATACTCAAAAATCGGACTACCGAATA
>JAICRN010000038.1 GCA_025937335.1 Microcoleus sp. TY_ISSM_2_bin.22 | reverse complement strand
TCTTTTAACTGAAGCCTATTTATAGTTTTTTCGACATTTTCGAGAGAACGAATCAGTTCTATTTCGGTAGTCAGAGGGTTACTTTGCTCCGCCGCAGGAGTCAACTGTCCGATTTCTTTTCCCAATTCTGTTAAAGCAGAGCCAGGAGTTGTTTTCTTAAATAACAGCTTTCCTTCTGCTTCATAAACTGCTTTTTCCTTCAGCGTGCCGTAGGTGGTGAGTGCAACAACCGAGGCAAATACAGCTAAGGCTGGCAGCCACCTGCGCTTCAGAATCTGCCAGTATTCCTGAAACCCGATACCACTTTCAGTTGATTCCATCTGTTACTCCCGAAAAAAAAAATTTTGTAAACAGTAACACCCTAGACTTTGAAACTTATTATTGAGGCTATTTATTATATCACTTAATTCAAGCACTGTCATAATTTTAAAAAATATGTTGTTTTCGACCCCCATCACGATCAAAATATATATTTTTTTGAAAAAAAGTAAATTTTTATAAAAATACGATCGATGGAACCCGTAGTAGGAGAAGATAAACGCAGCAATAAGGTAGCATATAAAAATTTAATCTAGCTCGAAAAAAAATCTCTTCCAGTAAATTAAAAAACGGGACATATTCTTGATAATATCTCCTTAATGAGATAAATTGAGTGATCCCCGATTAAAAGGCTGAGTAATTTCAGCGGGTAGGGTGGTATAAAAAAAACCTCAGCATTAGGTATTATATCTAGTTGCCGTAAAGTTGTTGTCTGAGAGGGTATGATGGATAAGAACATAAAAAAACTCAGTAAAGTGTTGGTGGGATTAAGAACCCGTCATTTTTTGATAATCGATGCAATTTGTTTTGCGATCGCACCGTTATTGGCCCTGGAAATTCGTTTAGATGGCATATTGAATCTGGCTCCCTACTTACAGAGCCTAGCGGTAATTACAGTATTATTTTTAGCAGTCAAGCTTACAGTATTTTATGGCGGCGGCTTGTACAAGCGTTACTGGCAGTATGCGGGTCTGGAAGAAATGGCACAAATAGCGATGCTGATAGGTTTATCCCTAGCAGTGGAAATTATCTTGTTCCAACAAATATACCAGCTAAATAATTCGCCGATCGGCAATCTGCCGCGATCGCTGCCGCTACTAGACGCTATGATCGGCTTTTTGTTAGTGGCGGCCAGTCGTTTCAGCATTCCAGCCCTCGAAAGATGGAACCAAAAACCGTGGAAAGTTCAGCAACGCGATCGGGTCCTGATAGTCGGTGCGGGCAGTGCAGGCACATCTCTGATGCAAACGATGCAGAGGAGCCCGGAGGTAGGACTCGATCCAATCGCTTTCGTTGACGACGACCCAAAAAAAATCAGCAAGCAGATTCGCAAACTAACTGTAGTCGGCAATCGTTATGACATTCCCGAAGTAGTGCGCAAGCTAAATATCGGCAAAGTCATGATTGCCATCCCCTCAGCTCCGGGAAAAGAGATTAGGGAAATCGTAGAAATTTGCCAGTCAATTGGAATTCCAACCAGCACCCTCCCCGGCCTCCATGAAATCATCAAAGGTCGCGTCAGTTTAGGTAGCCTCAGAGAAGTACAGATTGAGGACTTGCTCCGCCGCGCCCCCATCCAAACCGATACCCAGAAAGTATTCGGATTGATTGGAGGCAAGAAAGTTTTAATTACTGGTGCCGGCGGCTCCATCGGCAGCGAACTGTGTCGGCAAATATTAAAGGGCGAGCCTGCGGAAATCATCATCGTCGGACACGGAGAAAATTCTGTATTCAACATTCAACAAGAACTAACAAAAGTCCTGTCAGAACTCAAAAAGACAAGCAAAACCCAAACAGATATTACTCGCCTGACAGCTTTCATCGCCGACATTCGTTTGATCGATCGCTTAGAGTACGTTTTTGAAAAATATAGACCAGACATCATTTTTCATGCGGCGGCTCACAAACACGTACCCATGATGGAATTAAACCCGCCGGAAGCGATTACTAACAATGTGCGGGGGACGAAAAATCTGTTGGATCTGGCATTGAAATACAATGTGGAACAATTTGTGATGATTTCCACCGACAAAGCGGTGAATCCAACTAGCATTATGGGAGCTAGCAAAAGAGTTGCCGAAATGCTGGTGCTGCAAGCAGCAAAAAAAAGCAAAAACCCCTTTGTAGTGGTTCGTTTCGGTAATGTTCTTGGCAGCCGCGGTAGCGTCGTACCTACTTTCAAGCGACAAATTGCTGAGGGCGGACCGATCACAATTACCCATCCAGATATCACTCGCTATTTCATGACAATTCCCGAGGCTGTTCAACTGGTTTTGCAGGCAGCAATCATCGGCAGTGGTGGGGAAGTATTCATGCTTGAGATGGGAGAACCAGTCAGAATTTTTGATTTGGCAAAAGATTTGATTCGGCTCTCAGGATATGAAGTTGGTAAAGACATCGAAATCGCGTTTACCGGGCTGCGACCTGGAGAAAAATTGTTTGAAGAACTGTTTATTTCCGGTGAGAAATACAACCGCACGAAACACGAAAAAATTCTTAGTTTGGGCAATGCCAGCCGCATAGTGAAAGAAAATATTGATCGGGAACTAGAAGCTCTTTGTCAAGCAGCCGATCGCAATGATGCAAATTTAATTGTCTCAATTCTACAGCAGTTAGTTCCTGAGTACGTACCAGGATATTTAACAGCCTATTTGCAGCAAAGTACAGCAAAAGAAACAACCGCTCCGGCAAAGATTAGCAGTGCAGCATCTGTGCAGTTAGAGAATGATTTGCGGGTGGCTCTTGCCAATGAGGAGTTTCGGATTTACTATCAGCCGATCGTCTGCCTGGAAACAGATCAAATTAGTGGTTTTGAAGCGCTCTTGCGCTGGCAGCACCCAAATCGAGGTTTGCTTTGGCCAGACGAATTTTTACCAGCGGCAGAAGAAACCGGCTTGATTGTTCCTATTGGCGAGTGGGTGCTGCGGCAAGCTTGCAGCCAGATGCGGGTTTGGCAGTCGCAATTTCGTCTTGACTCTCCTTTAACAGTCAGCGTGAATCTGGCTAGCCAACAGTTTTTCCACCCTGACTTAATCGAGACGATTTCCAAAATATTGAAGGAAACACATCTCGATGCTCCGAGTTTGAGGTTAGAAATTCCTGAATATGTTGTGACGGAAAATTCAGAGTTGGCTGGAGCTGTTTTTTTCAAACTTAAAACTTTAGGGTTGCAAGTACAAATAGACCACTGCGGTCTTAGTGATGTATCCTTAACTCACCTTTACCAATTGACGCGGCTGAAGTATGGGAAATTCGATAGTTTGAAGCTAGATTGTTCTTTAGTCAGCGGGCTGGATGGTAGCAACCTCAACTTAGAAGTTCTTCATAAAATTGTTGCAATCACTCAGGAGTTAGGTATGGGAATGATTGCCACAGGAGTTGAAACGAGATGGCAAATAGCTGAACTCAAAGCTCTGAAGTGCGTCTACGGACAGGGATACTTTTTCTCGAAGCCTGTAGAATGCGGGGCGGTAGGGAAATTGATTAGGGCTATGGCTGCTAAAAGTTAAGGGGGGCATTACAGGATTCTGGTGTGCTTGTAACTGAAGCTATGCTAGTAGAATATTATCTGCCAAAATTTACCTAATTCGGATCTATCTCTCATGAAAATTTGGCGATATCAGAAATGGCTCGATTTCTGGAATAAGTTGACAAGTGGCTCCACCAATCGCCAAATTTTTGGTGCGGCTGTTACGGTTGGTATAGGAACCGGATTCGTGAAAGTGGCATCTGTCGGCAAAGAATTGGTGGTTGCTTGGAAATTTGGTACAGCGGACGATCTGGATGCGTTTTTCATCGCGTTGCTGGTTCCTTTTTTGATTACCAATGTTATAGCTGGCTCTTTTAACGCAGCTCTCATACCTACTTACATTCGGGTGCGAGAGCAGTCAGGTATAAAAGCAGCTCAAAAACTTTTTTCTGGAGCCCTAGCCTGGAGTCTGGGACTGTTGGGAATCACAACGGTATTAATGCTGGCTACTGCACCGCTGTATCTGTCAAAGATGGCGGCAGGCTTCAGTGCTGAAAAATTAGATTTGACTTACAAGCTACTGTGCGCGATCGCTCCGATTATCCTGCTGACTGGTATAATGACTATCTGGGGTGCTGTTTTGAATGCAGGAGAGCAGTTCGCTTTAGTTGCTGTTGCTCCGATTATTACTCCTGTTATTACGATGCTATTTCTTTTCGGGATTAATTCTTGGGGTGTCTTTAGCCTGGCATTTGGGCTAGTATGCGGTCAACTGCTGGAAATGATTGTGGTGGGAATTGCACTGCGGCGACAGGGTATTTCATTGCTACCAAAATGGTATGGATTTGACACTCATCTAAGTGAAGTAGCTGGTCAGTATGCTCCGATGATTGCTGGCGCATTTTTAATGTGTAGCACTGGTTTAGTCGATCAATCAATGGCAGCAATGTTGCCATCAGGAAGTGTAGCTTCATTGAACTATGGTAATAGAATCATTTCATTGCCAATTACTATAACTAGCACAGCATTGAGTACAGCGGTGATTCCCTATTTTTCAAAAATGGTTGCCCGTGAAGATTGGACAACTTTACGTCATACCCTTAAGCATTACCTGGGGCTGATTTTTGCGTTTACTATACCGCTAACTGGGTTAATAATCTTATTTTCTGAACCGATAGTCCAGCTCCTCTTACAAAGAGGTTCATTTACGGCTAACGATACTCATTTAGTAGCTCAAATTCAGGCTTGTTACGCCTTCCAGATCCCTTTTTATATTGCCAGCATTTTGGTGGTGCGTTTAATTTCTGCCATGCGAAACAACCAAATACTGATGTGGGGTTCTGGCGGCAACCTAATCGTCAATTTTGGTTTAAACTATTTATTTATGCAGTGGTTGGGAGTTCCGGGTATTGCTTTGTCAACCAGTGGCGTTTATCTGTTCTCATTTTCATTTTTGTTCTGTGTGGCCATCCAAAAAATCAAACAAACAGAACGAAATTTACAAGTCTGAGTAAATATAGGTAACAAATAAAATGCGTTGTACATTGATTATTTATTCACTGACTTCTGGTGGTGCGGAGCGGGTAATATCGAGGATGGCTAATTATTGGGTAGCAAAGGGTTGGCAAATAAATCTATTGACCTTTGATGATGGTAAAGAACCTCCGTTTTACGAACTCGACTCCCTGATTTCCCATATTCCTTTAGGTATAGCCGGATATTCTGCTAATCCAATCATAGGTATATGGAATAATTTAACCCGCATTCAAGCACTGCGATCTGCGATCGTTAAGAGTCAACCTAATGTTATCATTAGCTTTATGCACCAAACGAATGAAATCGTTTTGCTGGCAACTCGCTGGTTGAACGTACCAGTAATAGTGTCAGAACGTATCGATCCAGTAAAGCATTCGACAGGTAAGATTTGGGAACAACTGCGCCAATGGACTTATCCATTTGCCGATCGCATTGTTGTTCAAACCAAAAGGGCAGGAGATTATTTTTCATCTAAGTTACAAGAGCGTATTTGTGTTATACCTAACCCAGTATTGTTACCTCCCGATGAAAAAGAACTATCTAATAAGCCGTTGGGTAAGCGATCGCTAATTGCGATGGGCCGTCTTGTTCCTCAAAAAGGCTTCGATCTGTTGCTGGAAGCAATGGCAAAACTGAAAGACCGTTATCCCGAATGGACATTGACCATTTTAGGAGAAGGAGAGTTGCGCCCACAATTAGAATCTTTGTGTAACGAACTGGGATTGGGCGATCGTGTTCATCTCGTTGGACGAGTAACAAACCCCCATGAATTTCTCCAACAGGCCGATATTTTTATCATGTCTTCTCGCTTTGAAGGTTTTCCAAATGCCTTATGTGAAGCGATGGCTTGCGGGCTACCAGTTATTTCTACAGATTGTCCCAATGGGCCAAGAGAGATTATTCGCGATGGTGTAGATGGTATCTTAGTCCCGAATGAAGATGTGTCAGCATTAGCCGTTGCAATGGAGCGCTTAATGTGCGAGGAAAAAGAACGGAAACGTTTAGGCGATCGTGCTAAGGAGGTAACAGGAAAATTCGGTTTAGACAAAGTGATGGTTATGTGGGAATCATTAATTAATGAAGCGATCGAGGAGTCATAGAAATGTTGACAGAAGATAGCAAACCACTACAAAATCCTCAAACATACCAATATGTATTTACAGTTTTCACGGCAACTTATAACCGCCGCCATACTCTACCTCGCGTTTACGACAGCCTGAAAGCACAAACTTACCGTGATTTCGAGTGGTTAATAGTCGATGATGGCTCTACTGACAATACAGGTGAATTAGTCGAACAATGGCAACAAGAAAACTTATTTCCGATTCGCTATATCTATCAAGAAAATGCGCACCTGCATATTGCTTTTAATCGAGGTGTAGGAGAAGCTCGGGGAGAATTATTCATCAAGCTTGACTCGGATGACTCCTGCGAACCGCAAGCCTTAGAGCGTTTGAAATACCATTGGGATGCAATTCCACTCGATCGAAAAGAAAAGTTTTCTGCTGTAACCTGTTTGTGTAAAGATACAAATGGTAAAATCGTTGGCGATCTTTTCCCATTTAATCCTACCGATTCTGATTCTCTAGAAATTCGTTATCGCTTCAAAGTCAAAGGAGAAAAATGGGGGTTTCATCGCACTGAGACACTCCACAAATTTGTATGCGGTTCGGAAATCATCCGCACTAATTTGCCCGAATCCGTGCGGTGGAATAAGATTGCCAAAATGTATAAGACTAGGTTTGTTAATGAAGCTTTAAGAACGTATTGGACAGACCAGCCATCAATCATGAACAATTCTCAACACCCAAGAAAAGATGCTATTGGGGCCCAACTCAACCATTTAGATATTTTAAATGACTACACAGAATGGTTCCGCTTCGATCCGTTGAGTTTTTTGCGATCTGCTGTCCACTACAGTCGATTTTCTTTCCATTTAGGTAATAAAATTAGCCAACAAATCGCCAATATTAAAACACCAATTGGTACAATTTTATGGCTAATAGCTTTACCGTTTGGATACTTGGTTTACCTCAAAGATAACTACACAAATAAAAATGTTTAAACAATTTGGGATATTAAAGTACATAAGGAAACAGTTTTATCAGGGGACAATAATTGCTCTGTGTACAACTCTTGTCTATATGGGGTGTGTAGGTACACACGTAAATACACAAGCTCAAAAACTGCCTAAAAAATTAATCGAATATGGCTGGGATGTGCCTACACCTGCTTTTGTCAATCAAAACATCAAAGAAATGGAAAAACGCCCATTTAACGGCATTGTAATTCAACTTAAAGGAGGTAGAAAAGTCTTCCTCCACAAGCCTTACGATTCCAAAGAATTCGATCGAGATTTACAAAGCTTGAAATCGACTAAATTTACCAAATTTACAGAGAATTTTGTGCTGATGTGGGCGACGCCAGAGGAGGGATGGGATTGGTTTAGCGATCGCGACTGGGAGGCATCAGAACAGAATATTCGTCTTTTCGCACGCCTAGCGCGATCGGCAGGTTTTGAAGGTATTGCTTTCGATCCAGAACCCTACGGTGTCGATCCTTGGATTTATGCCAAATTGACTGGTGCAAAAGATAAATCCTTTGCTGAATACTCGCAGCAAGTACAAAAAAGAGGTGCCCAATTCATGCAGGCAATTCAAGAAGAAATGCCTGGTGTTAAGGTTCTTTCCTTGTTTCAATTAAGTTATTTAAAAGATTTTTTGGCTCAACGAAATCTGCAAAAGCGGATGCGTCAGATGTCTGAGGAAAGTTACGGTCTTTTGGCGGCATTTTTCAACGGAATGTTAGATGTTGCCGCACCTAATATAACTATCGTTGATGGCAACGAACATTCTTACTATTATGCAGGGAAACAGCAATTTTTTGATAACTACAAGTTAATTAAAGAAAAATTACTGACCTTGGTTGATGAAAAAAACCGTCAAAAATACGCACAGCAAGTGCAGGTAGGACACGCTCTTTACATAGATTATTTATTCGATCTAGGCAAACCACAAGCATCTAGACCTAGCCATTATCTTAACTCCCTGCAAAGACAACAATGGCTCGAACATAACACTTACTACGGACTTTCTAGCTCAGATGAATACGTCTGGTGTTACAGCGAGGAAATGGATTGGTGGCAAAATAATGTTCCAAGTGGAGTTGAAGAAGCGATTCGAGCGGCCCGGCAGAAAATTGAAAAGGGAGAGCCTTTGGGTTTTAACATTGAAGGAACGATCCAGTGGGCAAAAATGTTACAAATGACTGAAAAAATAATCCAGTAGTACCGGAAGTAAACAATCATCAACATTCAATTAAGTTGCAGGTTAAAGACTATGAAAAAAAAAGTTGTATTTCTGATTCGAGATCTTAACTATGGTGGCGCTCAAAGACAATTAGTTACTTTAGTAAAAGCACTCCATCAAGAAGACTGCTTCGATGTGACAGTATTGCACTTTTACTCTGGTGGTCCTTTATTGAAAGACCTAATCGATCGCGGTATTCCCACTATTTCTCTAGAAAAACAGCAACGTTGGGATGTATTGGGCTTTTTCCAGCGTCTTTTTGGGCATCTTAAACGCATACAGCCCGACGTATTGCATGGATACCTGGGCGAATCAAATATAGTTTCCATATTTATGAAACCGTTTTTCCCCTCAACCCGCATTATTTGGGGAATTCGCGGGTCTAACACGCCTGCGGGCCGTTATGGTTGGCTGGGCCATCTCCTCTCCCTGTTACACACACTTTTATCCTCCTTGACCGATCTGATTGTAGTCAATTCCCATATTGGTAAAGCAGATTGCGTCAAGGAGGGATATGCCCCTGATAAAATGGTGGTAATTTCTAATGGTATTGACACCGAACGTTTTCAGCCTGACTCGGAAGCAGGTGCAAAAGTGCGATCGGAATGGGGAATTTCCGAAAACACAATTTTAATCGGTTTGGTGGGGCGACTCTCCCCGATGAAAGACCATCCTACCTTTCTTCAGGCAGCCGCGCTACTATCCAAAGAAAGAGAAGACGTGCGTTTTGTTTGTGTTGGGGTCGGAGAGGAAAACTATGCCAAGGAATTGTATCAGTTAGCCGACGATTTGGGCATTTCTGAAAAAATTCTTTGGGCAGGTGGACGATCGGATATGCCGGCAGTATTTAATGCTCTTAATATTGCTTGTTCTTCTTCTTCTGACGGCGAAGGATTTGCTAATGTGGTCGGAGAAGCAATGGCTTGTGGAATTCCTTGCGCGGTCACAGATGTAGGAGATTCAGCTTGGATTGTAGGCGATAAAGGCATAGTCGTACCACCGAAAAATCCCGAAGCATTGAAGACTGCGATCGACGAGTTGATAGAGAAGGCTAATGTTGATTACAATCCACAGGAAATTCGACAGCTAATAGTTGAACAATTCTCGGTCCGGCAATTAGTTATCCAAACAAAAGCTGCTCTGCTTGGCGAATCTTATGTCTAAAGATAGCCATCAAAAAACCAAGTTTTTGTTGTATTATCAATCTGCCCTAGCAATAGGGTCTGTTGCTTTGTTTTTTACATTTATAGATGTCTATTTCTACGACATCAGAAAACTACCTCCCCCTGTTGTCTTCGTCAGTCTATTTATGGCAGCAGGATTCCTATTATTGATTTTTACCAGGTTGGCAATCCTCAACTATATACCATCGGAGTTAATTGTTTGGTGTGGCGGATATCTGGCTATTTCATTGTTTTCATTTATATTGGTTTTGTGTTTTTACTCAGAATATCCGTTTGCCAAAGAATCATTTCAAGAAGTAAGAACTAGAATTTTGTCCGAACTTTTTTTACTAATAATGTGCTTGATTTTTTCTAGATATCCTAAAATTCAAAATCTGACTAGAGCAGCTATTTGTGTAGCGGTATTACTGGCGGTATTCAATAACATCCGCGAAGTTAGCGATCCTTTAGCATTTCAAGGATTAAATATTACAGGTCGGGCGGCTGGATATTACATAAATCCTAACCGAACAGGTTGTGCGTTGATTCTGGGCATGATTTTTGGGATGGGTATACTGCCAAAACAATTCCGCATACCTTTTGCATTATTAGTCATTTTTGGCACTTTCTTAACATTTTCAAGAGGAGCTATTTTGGGATGGTTTATCGTCATGGCGATTTTTATACAATCAGGCGTGATTCCTCGCAAACAGGTTTTATTCTGGGTGGTAGCAACAACAACTATAATTTTGGTGTGTGGCCAGGTATTAAGTAACATAGATCTGAATGAATTGCAACGTTCTGGTTTAATCAAGGTAGATATTAAAAATATAACTGGAAGATTAGAATGGTTTCAAAACCCTGTCGCGAATAGAGAAGATTCTGGTGACTCGCGTCTGGAAGTGGTTATAACAGCTTGGAATATGTTTGTCGAACATCCTATTTTAGGTAACGGGATTGCCTCGACTCAAAACTTAAATAACTGGGGGATATCTACGCATAATATGTACTTGTTATTTGTGACAGAACATGGAATATTAGGCCTTTTTATCCTGCCTCTATTAGTTTATGTGGTAACAGGGAAATCCCGCGGGGAAACTAAACATATCGGCTTGGCTTTTAGTAGTTTTATTCTTCTGTGGGGGCTGTTTAGTCATAACATAATAGAAGAACGCTATATTCTGATTATTTTTTCATTAATGGCAGCCATGAATGTGACAAGTCGGCTAGAGCACACATCTAAACAGGGAGATCGATGATGAAAATTGTTTACGTGATCGTTGGACTGACTACTGGAGGAGCAGAAATAATGCTCAACCGTATCCTGTCTAAGATAAATCGAGCTCGTTTTAGCCCCTATGTGGTGTGTTTGATGGATCGTGGGACGTTGGGCGATCGCATTGAAGCCTTGGGTATACCTGTTTATACCTTGGGGATGAAAACAGCAGGAGTACCCACACCAAATTTAATTTGGAAACTGGTTAACATCATCCGTGAAATTCAACCAGATTTGATTCAAGGTTGGATGTATCATGGAAATTTAGCGGCCCAGTTTGCCAGTTTGTTTGTGGGCAAACAAATACCAGTTTTTTGGACTATTCAGGGAACAGTTTATTCCTTAAAGTTGGAAAAAAAAATGACCGCAGCTATTATTAAAGTATCCGCCTATTTATCGCGGTTTACTAGCAAGGTAATTCATGTTTCTCAGGTGGGAAAAATTCAGCACGAAGCCTTGGGCTATGACAAGAAGAATGGGTGTGTAATTTTCAATACTGTCGATACGTCCCTATTTGTACCGTCAGAGGCAGCTAGAGCAGATATCAGAGGACAGTTAGGTTTGCCGGAAAATGCTTTTCTGATAGGATTGGTATGCCGTTATCATCCCATGAAAGATCATGCTAATTTTCTACAAGCTGCTGCACTCTTATTACAAGAATATCCAGATATACACTTTGCGCTGGTGGGTACGGGAGTCGTGAAAGAAAATGAATCTTTGTATCAAACGATCGAACAATTAGGAATTTTCCATCGCACGTACCTGCTGGGAGAGCGCAGCGATATGCCTCGCATCACAGCGGCTCTGGACATTGCCAGTTCTGCTTCTGCTTATGGTGAAGGATGCCCTTTAATTGTGGGAGAAGCGATGTCCTGCGGTGTACCCTGTACGGTGACGGATGTGGGAGATTCAGGGTTGATTGTCGGCAATACTGGATGGGTAGTACCTCCCAAACATCCAGAGGCATTAGCTAAAGCTTGGCAAGAGTCGATCGAGTTAGGTTCCGAGGGCAGAGAAAAATTAGGAAAAGCAGCCCGATCGAGAATAATCGAATGCTTTTCATTAGACTCGATCGTGGCAGAATATGAAAAGTTGTATGAAACTGCTATGACTAAATAACTTAAACGTGAATACCAAATGTGTGGAATTACTGGTTTTTGGAACACATCTATAGAAGTTAGCGCTGACAAGTTGCAAGCGATCGCGCAGCAAATGTCAGACACCTTGCTACATCGAGGCCCAGATAGCGGCGGTATCTGGGTAGATGAAGCAGCGGGAATTGCCCTGGGACATCGGCGGTTGGCAATTGTAGATTTGTCGCCAGAAGGACATCAACCGATGCTGTCTGCCGATGGACGCTATGCGATCGTCTTTAATGGCGAAATTTATAACTTTTTAGAATTACGGCAGGAACTAACCAAGTACGGTCACGCTTTTCGCGGACATTCCGATACCGAAATCATGTTAGCTGGTTTTAGCCAGTGGGGAGTCAAGCAAGCGATCGAGCGCTTCAATGGAATGTTTGCCTTTGCCTTATGGGATCGTCAAGAGCGACTTTTGCATTTAGGGTGCGATCGCTTAGGCGAAAAACCCCTCTATTATGGCTGGATAGGTCAAACTTTTATATTTGGTTCTGAATTAAAAGCCCTCAAAGCCCATCCCAGTTTCCAAGCCGAAATTAACCGAGATGCTTTAACCTTATTTGTCCGCCATTGCTACGTACCCGCGCCTTATTCAATCTACAAAGATATCTATAAATTACCACCAGCAACACTCCTCACCTGGAAGGGTACGGATACTCATCCCGCACCAATTCCCTACTGGTCTGCCAAGGAAGCAGCCGAATTTGGCGTTGCTAACCCCTTCACCGGATCGGAACAGGAAGCAATAGACCAAATGGAGGCGCTACTGCTGGATGCGGTAGGACTGCGAATGATGGCAGACGTACCTTTAGGTGCTTTCCTCTCTGGGGGGATTGACTCCTCAACAGTGGTAGCGCTGATGCAGGCTCAAAGCAGTCAACCCGTGAAAACCTTTACGATCGGTTTTTATGAAGATGCCTACAACGAAGCACAGTATGCCAAAGCAGTAGCGCAACACCTCAAAACAGACCACACAGAACTTTATGTCACTCCTGCAGAAGCACTAGCAGTTATTCCCAAACTGCCTGCTTTATATGATGAACCCTTCTCCGATGCCTCTCAAGTTCCTACTTTTCTAGTATCTCAGATGGCGAGAAGGCACGTCACAGTCAGTCTTTCTGGTGACGGCGGCGATGAATTGTTTGGGGGATACAACCGTTATTTCTGGGGTCGCAGCATTTGGCAGAAGGTTGGCTGGATGCCCAAAGCGCTAAGGCAGACGGCGGCTAATGCCTTGACCAGCCTATCGCCTCAAACTTGGGATCGGACTTTGGGTAATTTTAATGCCTTAATGCCAGTCAATTTGAAGAAATCTATGTCTGGCTTCAAAGCACACAAACTGGCGGAGGTTTTGGCAGTTTCCGATCCGGAAGCTATGTATATGGGCTTAGTTTCCCACTGGAAAGATCCAGAAGCATTAGTCATCGGTGGATTTGAGCCACCAACAAATTTAACCGATCGCCAACGCTGGGCAAAGGTACCCTCATTTACCGAAAGCATGATGTACCTAGACACAGTGACATATCTACCGGACGACATCCTGGTGAAATTAGATCGCGCCAGTATGGGTGTCAGCTTGGAAGGTCGGATACCGTTTTTAGATCACCGCGTAGTAGAATTGGCATGGCGCATACCATTATCGATGAAAATCCGTAACAATAAGGGTAAGTGGCTGTTGCGTCAAGTTTTAGATAAGTACGTACCTAACAATTTAATCGATCGGCCTAAAGCGGGGTTTGGTATTCCTATTGATAGCTGGCTGCGCGGCCCTTTGCGGGATTGGGCAGAGGCGCTTCTTGATGAAAAGCGCTTGCAAAGAGAAGGGTTTTTTAATCCCGGGCCGATTCGCGAAAAGTGGGAAGAACATCTGGCGGGCGATCGCGATTGGCAATACTATTTATGGGATATATTGATGTTCCAAGCCTGGTTAGAGGTAAATTAAATGAAAATACTGCATATTTGTGCGATCGGAGCCACGGCAAAAGTGCTTTTGAAACCTCAGATAGATTACTTACTATCCCGTAATCTATCAGTTGAAGTAGCCTGCTCTCCAGACTCGGATGTTGAGAAATTACAACAGCAGGGATACAGGATTCACCCTATTTCAATAGACCGGAAAATTTCACCATTTCTTAACATTAAAAGTATCTATGCTCTGCTTAATTTAATCCGAAAACATCAGTACGACCTCGTTCACGTACATACTCCCATTGCTGCGGTTTTGGGGCGGATCGCTGCTAAAATAGCTGGGGTAAAACGTATCGTTTACACTTCCCACGGCTTGCCTTTTCACGATCGCTCCTCCTACAAAGAATATGCTTTGTACTCGAATGTTGAAAAATTTGCTGCGTTATTAACCGATCTGATTTTGAGTCAGAATCATGAAGATATCGCTACAGCTAAGAAATTAGGTCTTTGTCCGCCAGAGAAAATCGCTTATCTCGGCAACGGCGTGGATATCGATCGCTTTAATCGCGATCGCCTCGACCCCGATCATCAAGCCCAATTAAGAAAATCTTTAGGTATCCCCGATACGGCCAATTTAATTATCGGTACGATTGGTCGTTTAACTCGCAAAAAAGGCAGCGGATACCTGATTGAAGCAACAGCCAAGTTAGTCTCGCAATTTCCCAACCTTCACGTTCTAATTATTGGTGGCGAACTCAGTACCGATCCGGAACCTTTTTACACAGAAATAACGGAACGAATTCGCACCTTGGGCATCCAAAATAATGTTACTTTGACAGGGATTCGTCAAGACATACCAGAAATTTTATGCCTGTTAGATATTTTCACATTGCCTACGTTCACCCATGAGGGATTACCTCGCTCTATCCTGGAAGCAATGTCTATGAGTTTGCCAGTTGTTGCTACAGATATCCGAGGGTGTCGAGAAGCAGTTTTGCACGAAAAAACAGGCTTTATCGTCCCACCTCAAGATAGTCAAAAGTTAGCAGAAGCTTTAGAGAAATTGCTATCAAACTCGGAGATGCGATCGGCCTACGGTCAAGCTGGTCGTCAGCGAGTTGAAGCTGAATATGATGAATCTTTTGTGTTTGAGAGACTGGAAAATTTCTATCGAGAACTGGGGGTGACGATCGTGTAATTTTTAATTTTTTTTCAGGCTATGGCTTGGGTGATAGATAATCAACAATCAACAACCAACAATCAACAATTAACAATTAACCAATGACTAATATAGTTACAGGCGCGGCAGGTTTTATCGGCTCTCACTTAGTAGAAACTCTGTTAAAGCAAGGTGAGAAAGTGATCGGCATTGATGAAGTCAACGATTATTACGATCCCGAATTGAAGAGAAAAAATCTCGCTCATTTTGCCAAACATCCAAATTTTCAACTGATGGAAGACAATATTGTATCTTTGGATTGGCGATCGCTCTTAGCTAATACAGAAGTCATTTATCACCAAGCCGCGCAAGCCGGCGTCCGCGCTAGTTGGGGAGATGGTTTCCGCAGCTACACCGATCGCAATATCAATGCAACTCAGGTACTCTTAGAAGCAGCAAAAAATGCACCGCAACTGAAAAGATTTGTACTAGCTTCATCTTCTTCGGTGTACGGCAATGCTGAAACTTTCCCTACCAGCGAAACTGCCTGTCCTCAACCAGTTTCTCCCTACGGAATTACTAAGTTAGCCGCTGAACGTTTGTGTTCGCTTTATTATCACAATTTCGGCGTTCCGGCAACCATGTTGCGCTATTTCACCGTTTACGGGCCTCGCCAGCGTCCCGATATGGCATTCCACATATTTTTTAAATCAATTTTGCGCGGCGAAGCCATTTCAATTTACGGAGACGGACAGCAAACCCGAGACTTCACCTTTATCAGCGATTGCATTGCTGCTAATTTAGCTGCTGCTAAAGTTCCAGAAGCTGTAGGCGAAATTTTCAATATAGGAGGGGGAAGTCGAGTTGCTTTAGCAGAAGTTATTCACACAATGGAAAACATTGTCGATCGCCCTATTCGCATCAATTACCTAGAATCTAGCAAAGGAGATGCTCGGGATACTAGCGCTGACGTATCGAAAGCTAAGAAAATCTTGGGATATCAGGCACAGGTTTCTTTGAGGGAAGGGTTGAAGCAAGAATGGGAATGGGTGCAGTCTTTGTATGGTTAGGGCGTACTTAACCTACTTGACGGATCGAGCTACGGACATGAGATAACTCTGGGTATTTGACCTTTTACGGATACTCTACTGCACCAAACGATCGCTCGAAAAAGGTCAAATTACACAAACGTAGCCCCAGGCACAGTTGTGTCACAGGCTAAAAAATCGTGGAGAGCAATCAAATGCGTGTATATGCGTATGCGGATTTGGTATCATACTAAATCCGCGTTCAAAACCCCTTTTCCTTTTATCTTCGGCGGTTTCAACCGCTCCTTGTCAACCAAAGTCAGCCTCAGCCTACGGCTGGCTACGCCAACGCGGACTAAGAATAAAGGGCTACTTGCGCTGCAAAGAAGCAGGATTTGGCACTAGCGTACTGCGGCGCGAACCTTGCGAATTTCCGCTGCTGCACGACTATACCCAAAGGATGGCAAAAGCACTGAATTTGACAGGGATTGGACATTTTGACATTATTGTCGATTCTCAGCTTTCCTCTGCCTATCTCATCAAAATGAATCCCCGCTTTTGAGGAGCGCTGAATCTGGCTGTTCAGAATGGCTTTGATTTTCCCAGAGGACTGGTAACTATGTT
>JAICRN010000494.1 GCA_025937335.1 Microcoleus sp. TY_ISSM_2_bin.22 | reverse complement strand
TTCGCAGCGTCTCCTGACAAACTGCACTCAGGTAAGGTAAGCGGAAAATCTCCATCGGGTCGGGATTTTCCCCCAAACTGTCCAATTCTTGCAGCAACTTCTGGCGCACCGAGGGCAAAGTGTGAATCCAGTAAAACGCCCAAGCTAGGACCGTTGCTGTGGTTTCGTAACCTGCAAACAGCAGCGTCATCAACTCGTCGCGCAATTCTTCATTGGTCATTGGTTGCCCGTTTTCGTCGCGGGCGGCCATCATTAAGCTGAGAATGTCGGTGCGGTTGGCGTTTGGTTGCTGTCTGCGTTCTTCAATTTCGGCATAGATTAGTTCGTCAATTTTCCGCTGCCGCTGTTTCATGCGTCCCCAAGGACTCCACGATCCCCAATCTTGCTGCATCCAGCCGAAAAACAGTATGCTCGATCGCAGGGGAGAGCTGGTCATGTCGACGACTGAGGCAAGTAAGGGCCTGAGTGCTTGTAACCGCGGCCCCTCGTCCAGACCGAAGACAGCTTGCAAGATTACCCGCATGGTGACTTCCTGCATGGCGCTGCGGGCCGCAAAAGGTCGATCGACCGACCATTTGCTGGCAACATCTTGAGCTATATCGCAAATTAGTTGGCCGTAATTCCGCATCCGTTCCCCGTGAAAGGGTGGCATTAATAATTGGCGCTCGCGTTTGTGCCTTTCTCCTGAGAGGAGAAACATGGATTGTTCTCCCACGAGCGGTTTGAGAATACTGTTCAGGCGGCCTGGAGCGTGAAACGCGTTGCTGTTGAGCATCTCCTGGACAGCTTGCGGGTGGTGGATCATCACCAATGGTTGCCCGTTGTTCACTCTAGCTGTGAAAATGTCGCCGTATTGTTTGGCACATTTATCCATGAATTTCAGGGGATCGCCGATCCATTGAATTAGCTGCACAAAGGGTGGAGCTGTGGGGCCGTTAGGTAGTGTCATAGGAATTACCGGGGTTTGGATCGCATAACTTAGCAGTATCAACAAATCTCAAAGGGTTTGAAGGTTGATTCAATCCCTCCCAACCGTTGTTTTTTAGGGGAGAATTGCGTAAGTCCCATCTCCAATAATTTTAATAGCTTATTCTCGAACGGTGCTCAAAATATCCTCTCCAAGCTCTGTAAAACGAACAGTTTTGATTTGCCAAGGAGCATAACTGGTTAAAGTTTGGCGCACGCCCCCGAACAAACCTAACATCTGACAACTGGACAGATTTTGCAATTTCTGCCGATAATTTCCGGAAGCACGCAGATCCACAGTAGCTATTCCGAGGTCGCGATCGATCTTGAGGCGATAACCAGCCAAACCCAGACTATCGAAAATCTGCTGCTTTAACACTTCATTAACCGCCGATGACATTAACTGGTTCTCTGGGCCTGTAACTGTTTCCGGCTTCAGAGTTTGACACAAATTATCTACCTTATAAACCGTAACGGTGGCAGTATTTTCTGAGAGGGCTGCACTGCCTAAAACTGAGGCAACAGAGTTAGAAGGCTGCCTTAATTGACTGGATCGAGCCTCAATTTGATTTCCCGTTAGCTGTAGGTGTTGGAACTGACGGGCGCTTGATGAGAGTTGCCTCTGGTTTTCGGTTGAGGTAGCTGCATCTGAGCTAGAACAACTGCTACCGCCCATCAAAATTAAGCAAACGCTTAAATATCCTAACTGTTTGCAGATACGGTTCATTGTTTTTAATACTCTACTAAACGTCAGTGTATGGAGGGTGAATTTTGGTGGTAGAAAGCACTTAGACCCTGATTACACTCACTTAGAAGTATTTCCTGCAGTACGGAGATGAAAACAAGTTAAGAGTTCTTGTTAATACCTGGATTTTAGTGTTAGATCAGATAAGAGGGGGTTTTACCCCTCAAGGGTGTAACCCAGCAATTTACCTGTCTCAGCAGATCGAGGTCGCGACCCAGCTCGTAAGTGATATCAAATACCTTGTCAGTGGTGTGATGTACCGTTGCAACTCGACCTATTCCAATGTCTGAGGTGAAAAGCCTCTTTCCGGTTGGTAACAGCCTGAGTTTGATTAGTAGTAATGAGGACAGAATTCCGACTTGTGCGCGCATTTTAAGGTCGGCTTCGGAGCGCTTTTTTAACAGCGCCGAAATCGCGGTTAGAGGGAACGTGCAAGTCGCGAACAATATCAAAACTTACGCATCAAGAGCAAAAAAACCGGGTTTTTTAACCAGGCATAACGGCTGCAACGAAGTGTTTTCGTAAAAAAACTGGTTTCAGGTCAAGTCGCGAATCACATAATTCCTCAGTCAGCGGATCTGTAACGAACAGGCGTGTCAAGGGTGTTATCGCAGCATTCGGTGATTTTTGTGCCGAATCTCATAAAACACAGTGAAAAAATCATGCAACAGCAATTATTGACAAAAGTTTTGGCGGCAACCGCGATCGCCCTCAGCGGCCTGACGGTTGCTTCTCAACCTAGCTACAGTCGGCGAGCACCGGGGGAAAGTGGATTTTGGTGCAGCACATCGACCGGTGCGCCGGTGACGGTGTACAAAAACCCTAAAGGTGCCGTAGAGCCTTGGATTGAGTGGACTTCCGATTATTTCTCCGGTTCTGGCTACGATCCGGCAACTCGGTGTCAATTAGTGAGTCAACGCCTGGAAACCTATCGTCGCCAACGGGTGCTCAAGTATATTACTGCGGGCCAGATGAACGGCCAGAACGTCATCTGCACGGCGAATCAAGTCAATGGGCTGTGTCAAAATTTGATTTATACCCTCAGACCCGACCAAGACCCGATCGGCTCTTTGTATAATTTGTTGGCTTGGCGCCAAGGATATGTCGGGATGCCGTCTTTTGATGAAGCAAGTAAAATTCCTTACATTGATGTCAGCGAAAAGCTAGGGGAAAACATGGATGATGAGGCGCAACAGCCCTCTTTTTCGCCGCCGTCCGGACAGCCTTAAAGATCGGCAAATTTTCCATCCGGTCACCAGTTCCAAGGGTTGAGGTGGAAAACTTGGCACGTCAAATAGCAGTGCGTATCCAGACGGGGAAATCTTCTGGTTGCGGGACGATCGTCCGGCAGGAAGGGGAAACCTATACGGTGCTGACTAACTGGCACGTTGGGGCCATCGTCCGGGGCGATCGCACAATTGTCACCGGCGACGGCCTGCTCCACCCACCGCTGGGAGTTCCGATGCTGCTGGGCAATACCGAGCTGGCGATCGTTCAGTTTCGCAGCGCGAGCGAGTATAAAATAGCACTATTCAGCATTGAACCCGGAGCGGTGTCTGAGCCAGTATTGGCAGCCGGCTTGCAGGTGCTGAGGTTGGGGCTTCGGCGGTGACGCGCGGCTTCGTTTCGGTGCTGCTGCCCAAATCTTTGCCTCAAGGTTATAGCTTGGGCTATACAAATGAGGTTAAAATCGGCATGAGTGGCGGCCCGATTTTTAATGCCAAAGGTTTCTTGGTTAAGATTAACGGTAGGGGCAAGTATCGAGATCCAAATTTTGGCGTCTATGCTTTTGAAGATAGAAGTGAACAAACAGCGGAATTATTGGAGAAAATGGTTAAATCCAGTTGGGGAATTCCGATCGGTATATATTTGCAGTTCGCCTCGTCTTATCTAGGGAGTTATCGATGAATGTGTGGAGTTTGCGGTTTGACGCGCTGACAATCATCTTGACAGGTGCATTAACGGTGACGGCGGTTGTCAGCCAACAATATGCTGCCTGTGCCAAAACAGCCGAAGAAATTGCCCAGCTAGCGATGTTCACAACTGTGGAAGTCAACAACACGCTGAGTTTTTTTGGTAGTGGATCGGGAGTAATTATTGCCAAACAGGGTAATATTTACACTGTTCTGACAGCTAATCATGTGGTGGCAAGCCTCGCTCAAAAATACAGCATTCGCACTCATTTAGAGAAGGATTATGCTGCGATTAGAATACAGCGCCTACCAAAAAATGACCGCGATATAGACTTGGCTTTGATACAGTTTCAGAGCCGAGAACAGTATCCAGTAGCACCAATGGGCCAGTCAGAACGTGCTGTTGTCGGTTCTGCTATTTACGTTTCTGGCTATCCGCTGCCAATTTCGGGATTTGAACGAAAACTTGAGTTTACTGCTGGTATCATCTCTTCTCGCTTGGGCAGCGCCTCATCAGGGTATAGTCTGCGCTACCAAGCTGTAACCAGGCGCGGGATGAGCGGCGGGCCTGTATTTGATGCTGATGGCAGGGTGGTAGGAATTCACGGCCAGGGGGATACTGTTGGCACAATTAGGAGTCAGTGGAACGGTCAGATTGAAGAGATAAAAACGGGGTTGAACGCGGCAATCCCGATCGATGCTTTTAGGGAGTTGCTATCACAAAATAAGCGCAACGGCTTTGATATTCTCAGCAATCTTTCTATCAGCAGCGCCTCCGATCAAAACCAACCGAATCTGGGTTATGGAGGATTTGTGTGCGATACCTCGACGGGCGAGCCGGTGACTGTGTATCAAAATCCGCAAGGGTTCAGGGAGCCTTGGATTCGCTGGAATTCTAATTTCTTTTCTAGTTCTGGCTACGATCCTCTAACTCGCTGCCAACAAGTGACTCAGCGCCTTGAGAATTATAACCGCAATAAACAGCTAAATTATGTGACTGTGGGTATTGTAAATAACCAGAAAGCGATTTGCACGACTAGCCGCGTTAATGGGCCTTGCGAAGG
>JAICRN010000596.1 GCA_025937335.1 Microcoleus sp. TY_ISSM_2_bin.22 | reverse complement strand
TTCTTGTGGAACAGGCCGGAAAGCCTGTTGCTGAGGAAAGGAAACCAACCAATTTCAGCTAAAAATCTCCCCAAATTAAATGCTCGAAACGGCCGACGCCAACATCCGAATAGTCTTAGTCGAACCCGCAGGCCCATTGAATGTCGGTTCTGTGGCCCGCGTCATGAAAAATATGGGTTTGCACCAATTAATTTTGGTAAATCCCCAGTGCGATTATTTAGGGGAAGAGGCCCGACTGATGGCTGTTCGCGCCGCCGACATACTGGAAACTGCCAAAGTAGTCGAGAGTTTGCCGTCGGCTTTGGTTGGGTGTGTCAGATCGATCGCGACTACAGGGGATGATTGTCGATCGTTGCCCGCACAACTAGAAGATCCGGCAAACGCCTTGCCTTGGCTCCTAGAAGCCCCCAGCGCTCTTATTTTCGGCCGAGAAGACTGCGGCTTGACCAATGCCGAATTAAACCGCGCTCAGCGACTGATCCGCATTCCCTCCAGCGATGCCTACACTTCCCTAAATCTCGCCCAAGCAGTCGCCATCTGCTGTTACGAACTATACAAGTCAGTTGTCAGTTGTCAGTTGTCAGTTGTCAGCAGCCAGGAGGAATCGGTTCCCTTGGAAAATTTAGAGGGATATTACCAGCAATTAGAAACGCTGCTACTCAAAATTGGATATTTGCAGCAGCACACAGCAGCAAGTCGGATGGAAAAATTTCGGCGTTTGTACAACAGGGCATATCCGACAGTGGATGAAGTCGCTATGCTTCGGGGGGTGCTGCGCCAAACAGAATGGGCAATAAAAAGTTACCCGCGAGAGACAGTTTCTGATACTC
This sequence comes from Microcoleus sp. TY_ISSM_2_bin.22, assembly GCA_025937335.1. Taxonomy (GTDB): domain Bacteria; phylum Cyanobacteriota; class Cyanobacteriia; order Cyanobacteriales; family Microcoleaceae; genus Microcoleus. The sequence continues at coordinate 2,966 of JAICRN010000596.1, read as the reverse complement.
TAGATGGGGCGTTGCCAGAAAATCCAACGAATAGCTAGGGGAAATGCTGATAATTTGCGATGTGAGATTGAGGATTTTTGGCGATCGAACTTGACTTACCCACTTGTCACCTTCACAACCGGGTTTCTTGACTAAAAACCTAAGCTTTGGGGTAATTTCCCGGCAAGAAACCGGGTTTCTGATACCGTGCAGCCTCTGGGGTAAATCTAAAATCTAGAATCTAAAATCTCAAATTGATTGGCTGGCAAGCTGAAAAATCTTAAACTTGTAATTTACAGTAGTGATGAAGGAGTAAGACGTGGCAGAGCGGTTTCCCAAAGGATCGATACTATCGGTGATATCCTCGATATCCTCTCCCAACTCCGGCTCAAAGCAGCCTAAGTCCGGCAAAGCAAGTCAGTCTGGCAACTCCGGCCGCCGCCGCCCTCCCCAACCGCAAAACGGCAACCCGGAAATTCGATCGCCAGAACCTGCGACTTTGCCACCGCAACCAAGCCGCGGCAGCACAATTAGACCCAATTCTCCCTCACCTTCGGAAGAGTTTACTGCACAAGACTTTTTATCCGATCCCAGATCGGCAATTAATCCCAGAAAACCCAGAACCACCAGCAAAACTCCGCAGTCGAAGAGTCGCCAACCGCGCAAAAAAGGTCTCGCTGCTGTCGATATGTTCGAGTTTCCTGACCCGAATCTGGAACGGGAAAATGTGAGTTCGATCGCCAGCAATCCCGCCAGCCCGATCGAAACTACCGCTCCCCCTCCCACCCGTGGAAGTCGCCCCATTTCGCCCCCAGCGCGCATTCCCGACACGGAAATGCCCCCAAATGCCAAAAAAGCCCCCGTGCCTAAACCGCGCCCGCAAGCGAGCCAGAGACCGGGCAAACGACCGGCACCTGCGAACGTGCCGCCGTTGGTTTACGCTACTCGCTTGCTGATTTTGGGAGTTGGGATAGCGGTGATTTGCGGTACCCTGCTGTCGGTGGTAAATGCCGTGAGCCGATCGACTGTAGCGGCAGAAGAACAAACCGCCCCAGGGCAGCCAAACCCAGCCGACAGCGCATCTGCAGCACCCGCAGCCCCAGAAGCGCTGCAACTGAATCAAGAATTAGGAGCTTTGAAAACGCAAGTTCAGGTTTTAGCAACAGAAAATCCTACTTTGACAGCCGGAATATTTCTAGTTGATTTAGATACAGGAAGCTACCTAAATTTTAACGGCGATGCTGCTTTTGCTTCGGCTAGCACGATTAAACTACCAATTTTAGTAGCTTTTTTCCAAGCAGTAGATGAAGGCAAAGTGCAGTTAGATCAGATGTTGACGCTGCGTCCCGAACACATTGCGGGCGGTTCTGGGGAGATGCAAGACGACGCTCCGGGTAAGAAATATTCGGCTTTGGAAGTTGCGAAAAAGATGATTGTTGTCAGCGACAATACGGCAACAAATATGATGATTGAGTTGTTGGGAGGTGCTGAGGTTTTGAATCAGCATTTTGCAAACTGGGGTTTGAGTACCACTGTTCTGCGCAATAATTTGCCGGATTTGGAGGGAACTAATACTACCAGTCCGAAGGATTTGATTAATATCATCGCCCAGGTCGATCGCGGAAATTTGGTTTCGGTCAAGTCGCGCGATCGTATTTTGCAAATCATGCGCCAAACTCAAAACGATTCTTTGCTGCCGAAAGGTTTGGGCGAAGGTTCAGTTATTGCTCACAAAACTGGCAATATTAATACAATGCTAGCGGATGCGGGGATGGTGGATTTGCCGAACGGCAAGCGTTATTTGGTGGCGGTGATGGTGAAGCATCCGCCGGAAACCGAGAAGCCGGCTCAAACATTGATTCGGGATATTTCTCGGATGAGTTACCGCTATTTGAACGACGGGGAAACGCCAGCCGATGCAAACGTGAAAATTAAAAAATAAATCGATGATTGATTTCAGGTTCGATGGATTGGTTATTATATATTCGAGACGGCTTCGCAGGGGGTAAGACTTGAAATAGTCCAATCCGGCAACAATTTCAGTACAAAACCCGCCGCAACGAGGCGACTGAATTTGATTGGGGTCAAAAATTCGATGCCGCTCAAACAATTTTTGGCTGTTCCGGGTCTTTTAGCGCATCTCCTGTAGAGTTTACAAACTATAAATCAGCTTGTATTATGAAACTAAACATCCGACTTGCTTGTTTGCTAGCGCTCTCAACTTTAGCTGTTGGAATCTTCCCCGCGTTGAGCAATCCCGTTGGTTCTCCTCAAACTCAACTCAACGAAATTACTGTTATTTCCAACAATATCGAACTCAATCGGGCGAAAAACTTAGCCCGTCAAGCAGCAGAAATTGCTAATGGAGGTTTGGGGAAATATCGAGCCGAAGCTGCGATGCACGGTGTTTCAGCCCAATCGCCTTTTGTAGACAATGGCGATGGTACTTGGACATTTACTTTTAAAGGTTACAAACCCGGTTCGTCGGTCTATACGGTAGAGACGGTTGTTACTGTTTCCCAAGAGGGGAGGGTAACAGTCGATTACAACGGGCCAATTCGCGACTCAAACCGACTTTAACAACACTTTGGACAGTTTCGATCGCCAATCGTAGCATGATTTTGGGCGATCGTCTCGTGCAAGCTGCGCTAACAGGCGATCGAACTGTCAACGAAGTATCAAGAGTTTTAGCCTACGCTATAAAACTGTTCCGACTATTGTTACCCGCAAAAAATCCGTGTAACAAACAAGCTGTTGCGGCATTTAGGATCGTCAATTAAATAATTTCCCTTTTTTCTTGTGGGATGGGCGTCCCACCCGCCCAGAAAGGACGGGCGGGACGCCCATCCCACAACAAACAGGAAAAGTGGATTTTATTTAATTCTCATTCCTTATTTGTTACAGTGATTTTTTGCTGGTAACAATAGTCGGAACAGTTTTATAGCGTAGGCTAAAACTATTGATACTTCGTTGACAGTTCGATCGCC
>JAICRN010000253.1 GCA_025937335.1 Microcoleus sp. TY_ISSM_2_bin.22 | reverse complement strand
GTCAACTCCAAACCAGGCAGCAACTCATCCACAATCCGTGTATTATCCGTATAAACTTGACTAAAACCATCGGTCAAAAAACTTCTAATTAAAATAGCCTCTGGCTCGATCGCCCAAACTCGCGTCACACCCGCAGCCAAATAATCTTTCGCCTTCTCTTCAAATTCCTGCATCGTTCCATCGTCGGGAGAGATAATCTCAATCACCAGTTCAGGAATTGCGAGACAAGCTTCATTTCGCCGCCAACTTTTCAGCAGACGCGCATAAGAAATGTACGTTAAATCGGGAACAGGTGCTCAATCTTTATCCTGACGTTTTAACAAAATTGCCCGCTCTGGAAGCACTCGCCCGCGTCCTTTACACCATACACGAATCAGGCGACATAAAGCTCCCTGTAAACTGGAATGAAAAAATTTTGGAGACACTTTAGGAACTGCTTCACCATCTACAAACTCACAATATATATCTGGGTCGGGCAAAGCTAGAAATTCTGCTAAAGTGAGTTTGGTTCCGATGCCTACCATGACTCCCAGCCTTCTCGCCAATTCTTTCAAATATCAATTATACAAACTTTCCCAACTTTCCTAGAAGTGCGATCGCCCCTATTCTCTTCATTCCTCTACCTCTGTGCTCTCTGCGCCCTCTGCGGTTAAATCTTAAAACCCGATTTCCCCGCTCAAAACTATGGGGCCTGCCATCGGGCCCGCCCCACCTTCCTCAAAAAATCCCAAACCCTTCATTTCAACCAAGCTCGATGAGACATCAAAGCCGAAAACGGCTGCACTCCTCGCAACTGATTCGACAGCGGTAAATGACCCCTAGGCGCGCTCAAATCCCAAATAAACTCTTGCGGATACCGCGTCCAATTATTACCCTTCTTCCACCCAATTAGCGGCCACAACTTATCCCAATTCTTGCCCGAACTCAACCAAATTTCCCGCTGCACCGAAAAGCCAAATTTGCCTTCGGAATGAACTTTCCACAGGGTATTTATTGTTTGCAAATCCGCTACCGGCAAATTTTCAACTTCCGTAAAATACAGCCACTTTCTCTGTACAGCAGTCTCGCTCGCCAACCCACAAAGCTTGGTCAAAGTCAATATATCTGCTTCTTGAAACTCTTGCAAGGCTAGCAACTGTTGCAGCGGAGTGTAATCGATGTTAGCCTCCGATCGCAGCGGCACCACCCCAGTCGGAAAATTCGCTTGCAAAAACTCCGCCACTCTCGAAGAATTAGCAGTGTAAAGAATTTGGTAAGCCTTACCCATTACCGGAGTCGGTGCCTCTGACTGGCGTTCTAATAAAAATTCCATCAATACATCCCAACCGGAATCTGCTATTTGTTGTTGCAGCAGTTGCAGTTGAGTTTTTTCCGAACCTGACCTCAACTGAGAGCGGAGTTCGGCTGTATCGGCCGCCGAGTGTAATGGAGAAGTAGAAATCGAGTCAGTCATGAGAAACTATCAGCTATCAGCTATCAGCTATCAGCTATTAGCTGAAGCCCTGGTTTTCCCCCATTGTACAATGGTACTGACTCCGATTCACTTCTCTGTACTCGGATGACTGCGCGCAAGGCCGGCTAGTTAAGCCTCAGCCCGGCATTGTCTTCGCCAATGGCAGCAATAGCAAATAAGTCTACCATCTGAATTTTACGATCGATGCCATTTAAAAGAGTTTTTCTTGAACCTAGTCGTCCACGATCGAAACCCATGCAGAGAAGGAAGGCGGAAAAAAGTTTATGTCATATTCCGAGTCTTCCCACTCTTTGACCCAAAGCGGCACGGCGCCGGGGCTAGGAGTTGCAGAAAAGGTGCGTTCTTTGACTTCGATCGAGTGAAATAGCTGTTTTAAAGTATCTCCCCGATCCAAAGCTTCGCTGAGGATGTCATCCAACTCAGGATCGACCCGTTTGACCCGGTTTTTGTCCTCCTCCAGCCACAGAAGTTTTAAAGACTTCAGATCCCTCGGACTGAGGATGCTCTTGTAGTAAACGCGCTTGAGGGTCGCTACGGGCTCTAAAGAGCGTTCGATCCGCCGAATTTGCTGAACTCGCAGGTAGTGCCATTCCGCTAAACGCTTGCGTTCCGAAGGCGGGAGGGTGCCCTTCCCGGCTGCGTGTTTGTAGTCGTAGTTCACCAAACTGCAAGCCATATTGGCTAGCAAGTGAATTAACTGTTTTTCTTTGGGTGTTGCCTGACGCCGTTCCTGGGTTCTTGTCAATACCCGCTGTCTGCGAGTAGTTTCGAGAATATTTTCCATTGGGTTTTTACGAGATGAAATACGATTGTGCCCGATCCAAATCCCGAACCTCAGAAGGTAAGGAAGTTGAGAGGCGGGGAAACTCCACCGACAGACTCGCCTTACCTGTTTATTTTCCCATTTACCGTTCTTGGAAACTGACTCCAACCCCCGGGATTAGGTAGAGTGACTTTAGGATCGAGTTTTAACCGCCTCGATGCAAGGCGGTTAAGACAACAAACACAACCACTGACAGCGCCAATTATTTTCTACCTTTACCCGTTTTTACCTCTTCTTGCTCCCCATCTTCATTCGTTCCAGTGTAGTTAAAGTCGGGACGACTCTCCCAAGCCGTCAAACTCCTGGCTGATGAAGGTTGTGGGACGATCTCACAAGCGCTGGCACTACCTGCATACAAAAAGCCGATGCCAGCCGAGGCAATTACCCCTAATACTAAGATGCTGTTTTTCATGTTCGATGACCCTGATTTGCGTAGATTGACTCTTTTTGGCAAACCCGATCTGTCAGAAGTGGGTTGATGCAATAGCCCACTTGTCTTCTGAGAAATCTGCCTGCCATAATCAATTTAGACAGGCACACCCGCTTGCGATCGGAAACGCCGGAAGTGACGTTTTACTAACGTCCACGATCATCCACCAACCCGAATTTTTTGGGTAGTGGAGCGAAAGTCATCAGGGCGTCGATCCATCAGGGAGTTAAGCCATCAGGGTGCTAATCCATCGGGTAGTTAAGCCATCAGGGCGCATCTTCTACAATTAGCCACAGACTTAACTTTTATAATAGTTGAGCCAGTGGTTACCCGGGTACTGACAATGCCTTTAAGAATTAAATTTTTTGTGGATTTATCCCGAAAAATTTGTCCTTAAGAATCCCCGCGCTTGCGGAAGTCCGGGGATTGTCAGCAGCATGGAATTCCATGCAATCTAAGTCAACTAAAAAAACGCAGATTAACGATATCTCCCACTCAAGCAGTCCTCAGCCAAACGCTGGGGTTTTTTATTGACAGCCATTGCTGAGCCTTTTCCTCCGACAGAAGGCAGCCGGATCTCCAGGCAGGAGTTTGACGACACTGCGGTTATGAGTTTCCCTGGCAACATCATACCATCGGGTGAATTTTAAAGTAAAATTGTAAAAAATTGTGAATTAAATGGCATTTTGGCGTTGGTAATCAGAGCGAGTGAAAATTAACATACTTATCTAAACGAATGTCAATAACAAGGGGTGTGGGGTACGCTCGCTCGATCGCAGGATATGGCGGGAAAGGTTGCAAAGATACGGTAAAGATTGAGAAAGAGAAAAGTGAATTAGTGGACAATAAAGAAAGACGAACAAAAATTTTCAACCATAGTAAGCTGGCAATAATTGCAATTTATAACCTTTCGATCGCATAGCAGAGGGGCGAAGCATCTTGATGAATTCCCAGATGACAGCAGAAGTCAACTCAAGCTACCAATATCAAGTCGGGGGATATTTGCCTGCCGGTGCCCCCACCTATGTCAGGCGACCGGCCGACAGCGAACTCTACGAAGGACTCAAAGCCGGACAATTCTGCTACGTGTTGAGTTCGCCGCAAATGGGAAAGTCCAGCCTCCTAGTGCAAACTGCCAAAAGGTTGCAAGCAGAAGGTACAGTTTTTGCCGCCATCAACTTGAGAAGCATCAGCAGCCCAGATATCTCCCCTCACAAATGGTACGCGGCAATCATGTACCGCATGGCAAGCAGTTTGCACCTCACAAACAGGTTTGATGCCATCAAGTGGTGGAACGATCGCGAACTGCTGTCGCCAGTGCAGCGATTAGAGATATTTATCGAAAAAGTTCTGGTCAAGTCAATTCGGCAAAACCTGGTAATTTTCATAGATGACATTGACAGCACCAGCCGTCTAAATTTCAGTACCAGCGATTTTTTTGGGTTGATCCGGGCTTGTTACTCCAAGCGAGCAGAGCAACCAGAATACGATCGCCTGACTTTTGCTGTTCTGGGAGTAGCAGCCCCCTCAGAATCGATCCGAGATCGAAGCTGCAACCCTTTTAATATTGGACGGGCGATTAATCTAAGTCGATTTCAACTAGAGGAAAGTTGGCCGCTAGCAAAAGGATTGGCACTCAAAGCTTTTCGCCCCCAAAAAGTGCTCCAAGAAATATTAGCTTGGACTGGCGGGCAACCGTTTCTGACTCAAAAAGTTTGCCAGTTGGTACTTGAATACGGGCCTTTTATTGGCAGAAATTCCGAAGCCAAACAGATTGAAAAACTCCTGAAACAGAGAATTATTAAAAATTGGGAAGAACGAGACGAGCCCCAACATTTGACAGCAATTCGCGATCGCATTTTCCACAGCCGCTGCGACCTCACCCGGCTGTTAACGCTTTACCAGCAAATTTTGCAACCCCCCGACCCGAAAAAAACGGAAGCGCCGGGAGTACCTGCCAATTACTCTCCCGAACAAATCGAATTGCAACAGTCAGGACTGGTTGTTAAATATCAGGGTAAATTAATAGTTGGCAATTTAATTTATCAGTCAGTTTTTAATCAGTTCTGGGTGGAAAAAGAGCTGGGAAAATTGGCTCCGTACCGCTCCGCGCTAGCAGCATGGCTGGCTTCCGACCGCGAAGATGATTCGCTGTTATTGACTGGGGAAACTTTGCAGTCAGCTTTGGATTGGGCGGCCAACAAAAAATTAAGCCAAGAACACTATTGGTTCTTGAATCCCGATCGAACTTTTGGGGAAAAACCGACAGTCGTTGTCGCCCAAGTTGCAGACAGCAGCGCAGACACCGGCGCAGACAGCAGCATTCTCACCCCGCTCTCAGAGACGGTTCCAACTGGCAGCAACGAACAGAGATTGTACGATCACATCGTCTCCTGCGTGGAAACAGAATCCCCCGCACAGGTGATCGAGCGGTTCCGAAAGCTATTTATCGACGGCATGGGCTATCCCGATCGAGAGATTGAAGCAACTTTGTACAGTCTAGTCTCCGTCAAGCGATCGGATCAGCACTTTAAATATATCCTCCACCGCTGCTGCTACATCCCGATCAACCGCTGGCAATTGCATTCACAAAATCAATTCGCGATCGCAAAGTTGGTAGCTTTATTTAAGCAGACTTCTCCCCGATTTGGGATGGAATTTTACATAGTCAAGCGCTTGCAAGAACAAATAGCCTTTTTTACTAAAAGTGAAGAATTTCAGACCATAGAACGCTTAGTAAAAGCCTTAGAAATAGAGGCGGAACCGCAGAAACAAGATACTGATTATGCTTTGGGCGAATTGATCTGTCGGTATCCTTATTTGTACGGCCATTCTCTACTTAGCAAGGACAGCATTGAGGAAGACCAACAAACCATCAAAAAACTGGCATTTCAAAGGCAGCGACAATTTGAAACATATTTGTCTCAATATTTGAATTATATGGTTGAGCCGAGAAATACAGAAATAGGAATTGTGCAGCGGGCGGCTAATCCCACACTTTTGAACGATGCAGAACTGCACTTAGCGGTCAGGGAATTTGCCGGAAAAGTAACGGGCGATCGCAGCTACAAAGAAGCGGCTCAATTTTTTCTGAGAGATGCCCGACAAACTCCATCTTACAGTTCATTTAAATTGGATTTATATGAATATTTAATATCCTCGGTAGAACCAGAATACGGAGGGCGTCAATTTAACGATCGTTTGTACAAACAAATCAAAAATACATTTCGAGAAAATGACTCGGTGAAATTCAATAATCCATTGTTAGTTCGGACTTGCCACCAATTGTTCAACTTCTTAGTAGTGGAAAATTCCCAACATCCCAGCCACTACGTTTTTTACGACTTGGTGTACAACCTCGGTCCCAGTCGGACAATGGGTTTGCTGCTCAAACTCGTACTGCTTTCGAGCAAAGTGAAACCAGAGTTGGAAAAGCGATTTTCTATTTTGTTCAATCACTATGAAGGTAAAGCTTCTAACGAAATTATGTGGTTTGTTAAATCATTGGAAAATTTCAATGTGGCTTTGGTTGTGAATTTTGGTAAGACGGATTTGTCTTTGGTTAAACATCATCTTATTTTGACTTAAAAAAATAAACTCCCTGGTGCAGGGTTATATAATAATATTAATTTCAAAAAATTAAGGTAAAACACATGAAAGCCTTTGAAGTCACAGGAACGATCGACGAAAAAGGTCAATTATTGCTCGATCGACCTTTAACACTAGACACTCCGGGCCCCGTGCGAATCATTGTCCTCTTTCAGGAACCTACAGATGAAGGTGAAGACGACCCCGACGATACTCCAGTTGAAGAAGTAAAAGCCAGTCTCAGAACAGCATTGCAGCAAGCCAAGACCGGACAAATCAGACCAATCTCTGAACTGTGGGAGAGAATCGATGCCGAAAAAGGTCAATTATTGCTCGATCGATCTTTAACACTGGATATTCCGAGTCTCCTGCGAATCATTCTCCTTCTTTCGGAACCTACAGATGAAACTGAAGAAGATCCAGATGATACTCCAGTTGCAGAAATAAAAGCCAGTCTCAAAAGAGCGTTGCAGGAAGCTAAAACCGGACAGCGAATACCTCTTTCTCAAATGTGGGAGGGGATCGATGTCGAATGAATCCGAACTCGTTCAGATCGATTTAACGCCTGAGTATAAGCGAAATTTGCGTTAATTATCCAAAAAATATCGCCAAATCCGGCTAGATACTGGACCAGTAATTGAGCAAATACAGGCTGGCAACTTTATTGGCGATCGCATTCCCGGAATGGGCGAAGATTATATCATCTTAAAAGTCCGGGTGAAAAACAGCAACATCCAAAAAGGAAAAAGTGCAGGATATCGCATGATTTATCAGATTGAATCGCCCGTCAGCGTACTTTTGTTAACCATTTACTCAAAATCAGATCGAACAGATATCAGCCTCAACGAAATCCGCAGCATCATAGCCGAGTATGATGAAAACGATTAGCGGTGTATTATTAATTCTATGATTAGCTATCTCAAAGGCACAGTCGCCGATATCGCCAAAGGCAGCAACCGCGTCATCCTGACTCTGGAAGTCAATCAAATCGGCTATGAAATCCAAATTTTGCCCCGCGTGACCGGTCAATTGCCAGCATCCGGCGAAGTCGCCCAAATATTTACCCACCAGCAAGTTAAGGAAGACCAAATCGTATTGTACGGTTTTGGCAGCGCGGCCGAACGCGATTTGTTTCGGCAGTTGACGAGTGTTAGCGGTGTGGGTGCTCAACTGGCGATCGCACTTCTCGATACTTTAGGATTGCAAGATTTAATCCAGGCGATCGTCGGCGGTAACACCCGCATCCTCGCCAAAACCCCCGGCGTGGGTACAAAAACCGCAGAACGTCTCGCCCTCGAACTCAAAAGCAAACTCTCGGAATGGCGACAGCAAGCAGGTTTGACAACAGCAGTCGCCGCCGGAGTCCCCGCAGCTATTCAAGAAGAAGTCGAGATGATCCTGCTGGCGATGGGATACACTGGGGCTGAAGTCTTGCAAGCGCTGCAAACCCTCAGTCAAGACAGCACTTTGTCCGCCAAAGGTGATGCCGATGATTGGATACGTGAGGCGATCG
>JAICRN010000103.1 GCA_025937335.1 Microcoleus sp. TY_ISSM_2_bin.22 | reverse complement strand
CTGACGAGGTAAAGATATTAGAAACGGAACCTTGTTTTGTCTTCCACCACTGCAACGCCTGGGAAGAAGAAGGTGAAGTTTTTGTAGATTCAGTTTGCTACGAATCATTTCCAACTGTAGAAGCGGACGCTGATTTTAGGAAAATTGATTTTGACAGCGTTCCAGCGGGCGAATTGTGGCGGTTTAAGTTAAATTTGCAAGAGGAAACCGTGCAGCATCAAGTTGTTGAAACTAGGTGCTGCGAGTTTCCAACTTTGCATCCGAATAATGTCGGACAACCTTACCGATATCTTTACATCGGTGCTGCTGATGCTCCCACGGGAAATGCTCCTTTGCAAGCTATCCTCAAAATTGATTTCGTGACTGGTGAAAGGCAAATTTGGAGTGCGGCACCGCGCGGTTTTGCGGGGGAACCGGTGTTTGTTACCCGTCCCGATGCTGTTGCTGAGGATGACGGCTGGCTGCTGCTTTTAATGTATGATGCAGCTAATCATCGATCGACCTTAGTGATTTTAGATGCTCGCGATATTACCAAAGGCCCTGTAGCGCGCTTGCATTTAAAACAGCACATTCCCTACGGCTTGCACGGCAGTTTCACACCAAATGTACTGCTTCCTATCGGTTCGTAGTTGCGCTATGGGCTGGCTTTCCGGCCCACCCCACAAGAAAGAAAATTGAACTCTTGTGGAACAGGCAAGATGCCTGTTCCTGAAAATGGTGCAAGATATCAGTTTTAACTGAGATGTTGCACCATTCCCAATAAGCATTTTATGAGCGGGATCTGGAGTCCACCCCAGAAGAAATTCACTCTTTGTGGGACAGGCCCGAAAGCCTGTTCCTGAAAATAGGGCAAGATGTCAGTTTTCACCGATTTTAGCTATGAGACACAAGTTTTAACCCCTGACGGACTGGCGGACTGGCGGACTGGCAGACTGCGGGAAATACTAACAACAAATCAAACGATAAAATATCCATAATAAATGCAAACTCTCAAGAAAATTACTCTCAAAAAAATACTTATTTTAATTAGCAGTATCGTCGTATTTTTTGCAATTATATTATCTATTTACTCTCACAATGCTAACGCCCAAGAGCCTTACAACCCATCTCCAGAAAGCACTGTCGCGTCCAAAGGCTTGGTTGAGGTAAAAATGACGTTAATTGCCGTCGATCCCGTTAAGAACGAATTAGAAACCCGCTTGCAGTTTGAACTCAAAGGTATCTATAAAAAAGGGCCAACTTACCCGGCTCAAGACTTGTTAATGACAGTTAACGGCGCAAATGTACAGGATTCGGAAATTACCTTTAAAGAAGGCAAACCGATGATTGTCCCTGCATTGAAGTTTAACTTAGTCAAAGGAAAAATTAACAATTACCCGTTTGACAGGCACATTGCTAAAGTAGCTATTTCGATAGATCCGCTGCCTTCTATTGGTAAAAAGTTTGCTCCTTTTGAACTAAACCCCGTGCCGTTGGAATTGAATTTTCATGCCGATGTTCCCGGTTTCGACATCAGTTATAAGCCGATGGAAGAAAATTCATCTATTTTTATTTATATCGATGTTTCTGCAACTCGATCTCTCCCGGTAAAATTCTTTGCGTTAGTGATTATTGTCATCATGTGGGTGCTGTCAATTATGGCGCTTTTGCTAGCCTTAAAAGTGATGAAATCGGGCAAAGTACCGGAAGTGGGAATGCTGAGTTGGACTGCCGTGATGCTGTTTGCTTTTCCCGCTATTCGCAACGCTCAACCCGGAGTGCCGCCGGTGGGAACTGCCAGCGATTTCCTTTCGTTTTTTTGGACGGAAATTATTGTGGTGGTGGCGTTGGTGATTATCGGTAGTTGTTGGTTGAAGCGGTATCATCCGCCGATTGAATGATTTTAGATTTTAGATTTTAGATTTTACAGGAATTACCCACACACTCTATATGTAGGGTGCTTACGGGCGCACCTTACCAGTAGCAATAGCGGAGTAGACAATTTTTTGCCCTTAGTCTTATTTGAGATTTGAAGCATTTACCCAGAGGCAAATCAGGGGGCTTGTAGCCTAAATGCTTTCAATTAACAGTCAACTGTTAACTAAATTCAAAGATTCACTTTTTGAATTCCAAATTCTCAATATCTTTCGTCGGTACTCCCAAGCCTCGCAAAATAGTAAAAGCCATAATTCGATACCCCGACGGATTCGGGTGAACTCCATCTGCGGCCAACAAATTCAGAGTTTTACCCGCGTGCTTTTGATACGTGCCGATCACTTCCCGAAAAGGCGCATTCAAATCAATAAACAAGCACTGATTCTGCAACGCAATTTCTCGCATCGCGGCAATATACTCTTGCAACCTGCGATTTTCTGGGCCGTCGAGAATTTCGCCTATCGGAGTAGGAGAAAGCAGTACAACTCGAATTCCTGCGGCTTTTGCCGCCAGTACCATTTGAGTTATTTTCTCCCGATATTGTGCCAGCGGCACTCCGGTGGGCAAGTTGCCTTGCGGATAAAACTGAATGTTTTGGAAGTCAAAGAAAGCGTGCCAAACATCGTTGACTCCGACATTAATCATCACTAAATCTGGCTTTTGGTCGATCGCATCTTTCTGGAAGCGCGCTTGCATATCCGTCGCCTTGTTACCGGAGATTCCAGCGTTGACGATTGCGATTTTGCCGGGATAAAGAGCACTCAGATAGCGTTGCAGCAGCCAAACATAACCTCCGGGGTATTTTCCTGCCTCGGTGATGCTGTCGCCCACTATCACAATTTTGCGCTTACCGGCGAGTACGTTTTGGATTTCTGGTGGCGGCGTTGCTTTGGATACGGATTCTTTAAACACGGGAATTAAGGAGTGAGGGATGTTGAAGGCAATAATAGCAGCAATTACGGCGAGGGCAAGCCTGATTAACACTTGCTGCTTCGGGAGTTTGGGACGGGGCGATTCCCTTCGGGATAGCTTCGCTTGACGCACATTTGCAGACATAAGGAAGAAGGAAGAATAAAAAAGAGCTTATTTAATGCGCGTCCTCACTTTAATCGTAGATTTTAGCCTGAGTCTTCTGAGAGTGAGACATCAATTTTGCTATAGTTGCAAACAATCTTGGACTTGGGCGTGAGACGTTCGGCGAGATCGGTCGAGTTGCGGGTCGAACGCTGAGAAATGACGCTGATTGCAGGTTTGAGGGTTTAGTCTGGCAGGTCGCTACCTATCTCTGCTACTTGGTTTAAAATTTTGCACAAAATTCATCCACCGCTGAACCTTAGAACCGGTGATGTCTAAAATCGGAATAGAATAGACATCTGATTCAGGAGGGCCGCCCTCGGTATCTTTGGCAATGCTTGTGCGTTCTGGCTTACCTAAGCCGTAGGTTGAAGCCATTTCGCTAGCTAAACTACAGGGAATTCTAAAGTTTCCCATGCGAATACTTCCATTACCTGCAGAATAAACCCATTCATAACCGGAAACGCCTCTAAACTGCTGGCACAAAAAATGGGAAGTTTCAAACATTTTGGCAAGATGAACATCGTAGAGACGAAGCTTGCCACCGTAAGCCGGTTGAGTTGTATCTCGATTGGGTGCAGTAAGTTGCATGAGGACAAAACCTCCCCTAGCTTCTGTCCCACCATACCCAATACTCAGCGGCACCTGGGTGCTATTTTGAGCCAGGATGATGTTAACCTTTTGAGTAAATTTAGCGCTGTCAGCCTCAGCACTAGGTTCGCTACCCAAATAAGTAGGAGCAGAAAAAGCTAGGTTTGCAGGCAGTAATATAATCGCACAGGTCATTAGTTTTGCCAAATTGTGACGCTCTGCTTTTTTGGCGATCGCGTATGTTTTACTTAGCACAGTGCGATCGGAGGTGATTGGTGTGCGATCGAGTTGGGGTGGTGGGAGTGGTGGTTTATACATAGGTTTTATGAGCAAGGAGGAGATGTGCTGACTTGCTGGTAAATTAAGGGTTAACAGAACTTGAGAGTATTACTTATGAGAAAATGCCGGGTAGTAGCCTTGACGGTCAATTTAATAATTTTGGCTTTCTGTTTACCAATTATTGCACAACAATCTAAACGATACCCAACTGAGAATGAATTGCAGCAATTAATGAATCGGTTTCGCAATTTTGTGGCTTCGCCGTCGCCGGGAAATCGTGATTTTTATATTCGAGATCGCCGTAATGAAACTGAGACTCAGAAATTGAAAGCGTTTGTTAGAGCTTGGTTGCCAGTTAATCCTGATGTAGCACCTTTTCTCGGTCAATGGACGGCACTAGAAGAAACTCAAAATATTTACCCTTCAACTCTTAAAGGTAAAGTTTGTATTATAGAAACTTTTATTCCCACCGAAAATGACAGGGGGATAAGTTTTGCTCAAGGAACTATCTCTGGAAAATCCATCAAAACCACTAATTTCGCGACTCTCATTCAACAAGGCAACTATTTAGGAGTCGCTTTTGTTAACACTACAAATAATCAACCTGGTATCTACGAATACGCTTGGCCCAAACCGCTAGTGGATCCAGCTAAATTAATCAGTTACCTTCCCACAGCGGATATAAATCGGTTGCTTCAACAATTTAAAGAATCTGGTTGTAGTGATACTTTACCAAAGAGGTGATGAAATGATTAGAGTTATGAAAAGAAGCTGGCTTATGCTGGCGATCATCTCCTTTATTTCTGTCATAGCTTTGCCTGTTAAGGCTACAGAAACTAGGTGTGGATGGTTGCAAAATCCCACACCTGCAAATTGGTATTTAAGAGACAGAGATGGCACTTGGGTTATTTCCAGGCAAGGGGGATATCAAGCCGAAGGAATGGATAATATTCCCAGTGACGAAAAGGAATATGTCAGAACCAATGGTTATTATGGATATGGTTGTGCTTGTTTAGATGTAGCAACAGATACCAATCGGATGAGGATTATCACGATTCAAGGCGGTGAAGCATTACCACTCTCGACTTGTCGCGAAGATCCAAATTTGCCAAAAGAATGAAATTAAAGTTATCACAATGTGCGATCGCTGCATCCTATGTGCCTATCTACCCCTAGATAATTCAGTTGATAAAGATGTGAAACAGTTGATTGATGATGCAGCAGCAAAGATAAAAATTTAAGTAATTCAAAATCAGGGTGTAATTATGGCAAGCTTAATTTACAATAGTAAAGAAATAACAATTGAGGATAAACGAGTTTCTATTACCGCTCTTTACCGTGCACAAGGCAAGCCTCCGAATAAAGCGCCTACTAATTTAAAAAAACATCTAATAGAACTCTTGCAAAAATAATTATGACCGGCTCTCCGGCCCATCCCACAAGAAAAAATAACTCTTGTGGGATGGGCCGGAGAGCCGGTCTCATCAATTGAGGAAAAGGATTTTTGCAAGAGGTCTAATAAAAAAAATAATGAGCATGAACGTAAATACGGAAGGTGGGTATGGGATAGTAGAACAGGCATACCTACGATAACAATTATTGAGCTTGCTGTTGAATATCTTGAATATCTTGGCGATACAAACGCGGCAACAAAACTTGTGGAAGTTTATGAAACTGGTCAAAAAACACGGAAATTAAGGAGTGAGGAAGGTTGAAGGCGATAACAGTAGCAATTACGGCGATAGCAAGTCTAATTAAAACTTGCCGCTTCGGGAGTTTGGGACGGGGCGATTCCCTTCGGGATAGCTTCGCTTGACCCACATTTGCAGACATTATGCAGTTCTTTACTAAAAGTCTCACTATTTATGTCTGCAATAATATTATCCATTTTGGGGTTTTTTGTCACTTATTTCAATAAGTCTGTCCTGGACTAACAAAAACCTGGTTTGGACGCCAAATCCTAAGTTATAAGCCTTAAGGCATAAACTTAGTTGTTGACCCCGGCTGCATAAGTGTAGGCGTAAAATTACTGAGGTTTGTGCCACTATTATCTCTATGTGTAATTGCCATCACAAAAAAATTGGCAAAATCTCACAGCATTTTTGATACTTACAACACAAATTTTGAAGGCGATCGCGGTTTATAATAATTTTGATAAGTTCACAAAACAAGTTTTCATCCGAGGTTAAAGCAATGGTAGCAAATTCAAATTTTTTATATCCTCAAAATCGCTATTACGGTGAAGTCAAGCCAGAGAATTTGGTATTTAATGCGAATTTACAGGAGTTTTCTCAGCGCGTGGGTTACATCAGTTCCTTGACATCTAACGGTAAAATCTCTGTGGAACAGGCATTTACTCAGATCCAAGCACTCTGGGAAGAGGTCGAAAACTCGAAAAAGCAGTTGGGAATTGGCGAAAATCCATTTTCAGCTTGAATAATTAGGGGTTGGGTTGGAAGTTGAGTTATGCGCCAGTGATGCCGATCGATTATTCCACAGCTTAAGATGAAAAAGTAGCTAGTGGCGATCGACCTTTTTGCCTATGAGTTCCGACCTAGTTCCTCTCCTTCCCAAAGTATCCGTCGGCCGCCGCGCCGCGGCCCTCTGCATCGACGGAATCGCAGTTTGGCTGCCCAGTTTGCTTCTGGGCAATAATGCGATCGTCCAAACGATTTTTTTTGTCCTGCTGTGGCTGATCCTGCGCGTAGCCATCGTCAGGAAAAACCAAGGTCAAAGTCTCGGGCGCTGGGCTTTGGACATGAAAATTGTCGATACAAGATTTCAACGAACTCCCGGAGTGCAAGAACTGTGCAAGCGCGAGGCATTGCTGGGCCTTTGCGCCGCCTTAGCCTTCGCAGGTATAGGGGGACTCACATCTACCAACGCTGCCGTCTTGCTGCTGATGCTGCCCCTGGCGATCGACTGTAGCGTTGCCCTCACTTCTGCCGAAAGATTTCCCCAAGCTTTCCACGATCGCATCGGCAGAACGATCGTCGTCGGCACCCGCCGCGGCTACTCCCTCGACATCAAAGTTAGAAGATTGCTTGACCAAGTGCAGAGCAATGTGAGAAGATAATAAATTGTGTTTAAATTAGTCGAAATTTATTTAGAATTATGGCTAAAGGCGTCCGCATCATAATTACTCTAGAGTGTACTGAGTGCCGTACAAACGCGAGCAAACGCTCAAAAGGCGTTTCTCGGTACACCACCACCAAGAACCGTCGGAACACGACGGCGCGGCTGGAACTCAAAAAGTTCTGCCCCCACTGCAACCAGCACACTGTCCACAAAGAGATCAAGTAGTGATTAGTCATTAGTCCTTAGTCATCAGTCATCAGTTGTTGGCAACTGATATTGAACCCGCCCAAAAACGGGTAAAAGCCCCCGACAATCCTGAGTGGAGAGCGCAAAATTTTAGACGAAGGTTCAAGAAGATCCCAGATTCATTTGTGGAGTCAATCTAAAATCTAAAATCTAAAATCTAAAATCGACTGACCCAAAAAAAGCAGATAACTAACCAATGCTTTACTGACGGCTAGCAACTAACGGCTAATAACTAAAAACTAACACTCCACAGTCAACAAACAACAGTAAACAAACGACAAACCATGACTTACTTTCGCCGGCGCGTTTCGCCCATCAAACCAGGAGACCCGATCGACTACAAAGATGTCGATTTGCTCAAAAAATACGTCACAGAACGCGGTAAAATTCTGCCCCGCCGGATTACCGGTTTGACTGCAAAACAGCAGCGAGACCTGACCAGAAGCATCAAAAGAGCAAGAATTGTAGCTTTGATGCCCTTCGTAAACCAAGAAGGTTAACAGGATTTGGGATTTTGGGTTTTAGATTTTGGACTGGGAATAAGACTTGCGCGAAAACAACCGCGGTATTTCTGTCATTAAGAGTGCAGCAAGAATGCAGCGAAATAATCGCGAAATAGGGTTGAGCGTCGCGGCGGCGCAAGTCTTAATCACAAGTCAAAAGTTAAAAAATAAGCAATAAAAAGAACAACTTTTTAGATTTTAACTTTCACAATTGACCAGAAAAATTGCCAACATCCAAAATCTAAAATCGCAAGCTCGAAACTCGATAAGTGGCCACGGTAAAAATCCAAAATCTCAAATATAAAGCTGGCAAGTGGAGAAGGGAACGTTAGTAGAATTTAGAGTGCACGGCGACCGCCGTCTGGCAGTTGCCGATCGCCCCGACGGCAAGAAAAACTGGGTGGTGGTAGACGAAAACGGTCAACCGCACAGCATACCGCCCAAACAAATCACCTACGAAGTAGTCGGAGAAACTTACAAACCATCCGATATTCCCAAATTTCTCAAAGAAGTAGAAGCCTACTCAGATCCGTCGAGTTTGGAAGTAGCTTGGGAACTCCTAGTCGGCGACGGAGAAACGGCAGACCCCGAATCCCTGGCAAAGCTGTTATTTTCTCAGAGTAGTGCAGCCCAGTGTTACGCTGCTTACTGTTTGCTATCAACAGATAAGCTGTATTTCAAACAAAAGGGCGATCGCTACGAACCGCGACCTGCAGCCCAAGTAGCCGAAATCAAACACCAGCAGGAAGTAGAACAGCAGCGACACCAAGAATCCCAAGGATTTTGGGATCGAGTCAAACAGCGGCTGGCAGGAAAAAATGTAGATTGGGAACACAGCGATCGAACTCGCCTCGACGCCCTAGAACGCTTTGCTACCCTCGGAGAAGAAGCAACGCACCGCACCCCGGCCTTAGAAACTTTAGCCAGCTTAGAACGCTCCGAAAACCCCGAAGCAGCATTTCAACTCCTAGTCGATCTCGGCCTGTGGAGTACCCACGAAAACCTGTTTTTGCGGCGCAGCCAAATTCCCCTACAATTCTCCGCAAAGGTATTAGAAGTGGCCCAACGCTGCCTAGAAAATTCCCCAACCGACTCCGACACAAATCGTCTCGATTTAACTCACCTCAAGGTTTACACGATCGACGACGAAAGCACGACCGAAATCGACGACGGCCTCAGCTTAGAATTCCTCGAAAACGGCCAGCAGCGCCTGTGGATACACATCGCCGATCCCACCCGCCTGCTATCCCCCGGAGACGAACTCGACCTCGAAGCCAGAAAGCGCACCACTACGGTTTACCTGCCCACGGGAATGATCCCCATGTTTCCCTCAGCTTTGGCAACCGGGCCGATGAGTTTAATTCAAGGTCAAGAATGCAGCGCTCTCAGCTTCAGCGTCACCTTAGACGAAACTGGCGCGGCTCAAGATTACAGCATCCACATCAGCACCGTAAAACCCACCTACCGCTTGACCTACGATGACGTAGACGAAATGCTGGAGTTGGGAATCGAAGCAGAACCGGAAATAGCAGCGATCGCCTCAGCGGCAAAACTGCGCCAAAAATGGCGGGAAGCCCAAGGCGCAATCAGCATTTTCATGCCCGAATCCGTCATCAAAGTCAACGGCGACGACATCAAAATCCACGTCATAGACGACTCCACAGCCCGGATGCTAGTAGCCGAAATGATGATTTTAGCCGGCGAAGTAGCCGCCCGCTACGGTCAAGCCCACAGTCTGCCCATACCCTACCGCTATCAGCCACAGCCCGAACTCCCTCCCGATGAAGAACTCCTGGCCGTGCCTGCTGGCCCTGCCCGCGCTTGCGCCGTGCGCCGCTGTATGCCTCGCAGCGAAATGGGTTTGACCCCCGGACGCCACGCCGGCTTGGGTTTGGAATTATACACTCAAGTTACTTCCCCGATCCGCCGCTATACCGACTTGCTGACTCACTTCCAAATCAAAGCCCACCTGCGGGGCGAACCCCTGCCTTTTGGGGCCCAAGAAATACAGGACATTGTGATGTGTCTCGGCACCGCAGTTAAAGAAGCCTCTACCGTCGAACGCCAAACTAACCGCTATTGGGGATTGGAATATTTGCGGCGCAACCCCGATGAAGTTTGGGAAGCTTTAATGCTGCGCTGGCTGAGGGAAGACAGCAATCTGGGATTGATTTTATTGGAAGAGTTGGGTTTAGAATTGGCAATGCGATTTGGTCGATCGGTCGAAATAGGCGATCGGCTAGAAGTCAAAGTCACACACTGCGATCCGCGATCGGATGTCATTAACTTCCAAGAAATGATTTTTGAAGCAGCACAATAGGATTTGAGATTTGATATTTTGGATTGCGAAAATCTTAGTGACAGGATTTACGAACCTGGGGCTGGAAACCCAGTTTGTTTAGTTTTTGTACGTAATTCTGGATCGAGTAGGAAACCAGTAAAAATTGGCAATTTTTACCGCAGCCTAGTAATCTAAAATCTAAAATCTAAAATCTAACATCGCAAAATGCCCAATTCAATTAGCCAAGTTCAGCCGCCGCTGGAATTCATACCCCCAGCCTACAACCCGCTAGTGATGCAAGGCTGCCAGCAAATACTCCCCTGGTGGCTGCGATTTCGGACGAGTATCAGCCACATTCAAGCCGAAAACGTCGAAACCCTTGCCGAACTATTCCACCAATTTCAAAATCAGAAAGTTCGCTTCTTGCTAGCCTTCCGCCACCCCAACTCAGACGATCCGTACTGTTTGGGACAACTAATTTGGAAACTCGTTCCCCAGGCGGCCCGGGCCGCCGAGGCCGCCGAGGCCAGCGAGCTCATGGCCGAGCGGGCGGCGGAGGGGACCGGTGGCGACCGGGAGCCCGAGCCGGCGGTCGACCCGGAGCAGGCTGCGCTGTCGCTGCTGCGCACCCACCTCGGGGCGCGCCCGGTCGACGGCTGAGGCCCTCAGCCGCGGGCGAGGACCTCGTCGAGGCGCTCGTAGCCCTCGCGGATGCCGACCTCCATGCCGCTGGCGATCATGGCGTCCCGGTCGGCGAAGGAGTCCACGAGCGAGGTCGAGGTCAGCCGGGTGCGGCCGCCGCCGAGGTCCTCGAGGACCAGCTTCTCCAGCGCGACGCCGTCGGGCATGCCCTCGAAGGTGAAGGTCTGCACGATCAGCTCGTTCGGCCGCACCTCGTGGAAGCAGCCGCGGAAGCCGTACTCCTGGCCCTCGTGGGTCGACACGTAGCGCCAGGAACCGCCGTTGCGGCAGTCCCACTGGTCGATCCGGTTCTGCGTGCTCCGCGGGCCCATCCACTGGGTGACCAGCTCGGGGTCGGTGTGGGCGCGGAAGACCTTGGCCGGCGGGGCGTCGAACTCGCGGGTGATGCGGACGAGTGGGACCGTGGGATCGGAGACGATCTCGACCTCGTTGGTGGTGGCGGTCATCGCAATGCTCCTGTCTGGGTG
>JAICRN010000240.1 GCA_025937335.1 Microcoleus sp. TY_ISSM_2_bin.22 | reverse complement strand
TAACTGCGGTCGCTATCCCCTGCAAGACAGGCACAAAAATTATTAACGACCAGATTAATCGGTCTGAATCCACAAAAATCTTGATTCCGATGTCAAAGTTTGGCAGCGATTGCGTTCAAAAATCTTTGGGCCAAAACTTTGACTGGTAGACTCAAGTCTATCTTTGGCTGTGATATCACGCAGGGCGGGCGAGTTTTAAGGTGTTTTTGTAAAGTTTGTATAAAGCTAGCCTAAGGTGGAGCTGCTAGGACAGAATAGGCTAAAGACATCAGCTTGAAATTTGAAACTAGGACTTCATGGTCAGTCAAACCCCAGAGGCAGATTTTCGGGTTACGTACTTGGACGAGATTCCCTCAGTTCACATACCCGTGCGCTTGAGCGTACTTGAAGCCGTAAACTTCAAGACAACCTGCCAGCAACTTTTCTCTGGAAACACCGTTCCCAGCAAGATTGTCCTAGACTTCAGTCAGACGACATTCATCGACAGTAGCGGGATCGGTGCTTTAGTTAGCAATCTGAAATTTGCCAAACAGCGTGATAGCGACTTAGTGCTCCGCAGCCTTAAGCCGCAGGTAATGGCAGTATTTGCTCTCACCAGTCTAGATCAAGTGCTGACGATCGAGCAGCCCTCTGCAACCTCAACCCCCACAGAGACCAACCCCTCGGACAATCAGCTACCGATGACCCACCCCTCAGTGCAATCGTGGGTGAAGCGGCTGATAGACATCGTTGGGGCAATAGTCGGTTTGGTGATTACAGGAATTTTGCTTGTACCCATAGCTGCAGCTATCACGATCGACAATCCAGGCCCGATATTTTTCGCTCAAACCCGCTGCGGCTGGATGGGCAGACAATTTCGGATTTGGAAATTTCGATCGATGTGTACCAACGCCGAAGCAATGAAAGCCCAAATCAAAAACCAGGCTTCTGGCGCATTTTTCAAAAATGACAACGACCCGCGGATTACCAAAGTCGGGCGCATCTTACGCAAAACCAGCCTCGACGAACTGCCGCAGTTTTGGAACGTGCTCAAAGGCGAAATGAGTCTAGTCGGCACTAGACCGCCTACCCCAGACGAAGTTGAGCGCTACGAAGTCCCTCAGTGGCAGCGTTTGGATGTCAAACCCGGGATGACCGGGGAATGGCAAGTCAACGGTCGCTCTCAAGTCCGCGATTTTGAAGATGTCATCCGTTTAGATTTAAAATACCAACAAAACTGGAGCCTGATGTATGACTTGAAACTAATTGTTAAAACCGTAACAGTCCTCTTTAACAAAAATAGCGGCGCTGTGTAGGAACGGTCAACAACCCACCGTTAAACTTTTAGGTGCTCTTGCCGACGGGCGGCGGGAACTCGAACTCGATACTTACTCAAACAGGCGATCGGTAGCTATACCTACGCTAGCATTAAGTGTTAAAATTCACACCGAAGAAAATGCGTAGCTAGTTGCCAGCTCTGCAATCAGAGCATTAATTAGCAATTTGCGAGTTCGAGGTCGTACTCGAATGATCCCAGCATGGTTTTTGAGGACGACCCTAACTCAGGTGGGTTTAGAAAAGTACCGACTGCTAACGCAGTCGAAGCTCAAATCAACCCTCGCAAGCTGACTCTGGAATTTTACCTATTTATACGCCCTACCGAGGCGGTTTACAGTATCGGAAGTCTCTCATTTCCTGTGCGAGTAAATGGTGCGAAAGGAATGCTCACCTTGAGGCAAAACGGGCTTCTTCAACTCAAGCTTGACTTAACTAATATGTTGCCAAGACCTTGCCCTCCTTTTCCTCTCCCACCTGCGCTGAGTACAGCGGGGGTGGGAACCGACCAGGGGGAAGAAAGATGAAAGATAAGCAACCAAAGGCCGAGTCGCACCTTCAGGTTGAAACAGACCTGAAGGCTTTAACATCCGTTTTGGAATGGTTGGAGAATATCGTTTTGCCGCTGCTGCCAGCGGATTTCTGGTGGCAGTGTCGGCTGATAATCAACGAAGGCTTTACAAACGCTGTCCGCCACGCTCACCAGAACTTGCCCCCCGCGACGCCGATCGACATTGAGGTAAAAGTGTTTGCCGATTACTTAGAAATTAGGATTTGGGACAGGGGTCAACCGTTCAACCTCGAAGCAAAGCTGCACTCGATCATGCAAGAGCAGCGCGATCCCTTGGACAGAGAAGGAGAAAGGGGACTGGTGTTCATGTACAAGCTCACAGATGACCTTCGGTATATCCGTACCGACGATCGCCGCAACTGCCTGGTAATGCGCAAAAACCTTACCTGATGCCGCGAGACCCGCCCGAGCCAGGGCGGTTTGTTTCGTTCCAGTGGAATGTCACAGCGCCGCCCCCAGTTGTGCTACCAGGAACCCAAGCACATCCTCTGCAATTCTGCGGGTGCAGGCTCGATGCACGCGGTGGCAGGACAATTTGCTTCAAACTAAATATTATGCGTATTCTAATTTATTCCTATAACTACTATCCAGAGCCGATCGGTATTGCTCCCCTGATGACAGAACTAGCGCAAGGCCTAGTCAAGCGCGGCCACCAAGTACGAGTCGTCACAGGAATGCCCAACTATCCCCAGCGCCGGATTTATCCGCAATATGAGGGCAAATTTTACCTCACCGAAGAACATAACGGCGTGACAATTCAACGCAGCTACCTGCGCGTCAACGGCCCTCACCCCAGCCTGCTAGACCGACTCCTGCTAGACGGCAGTTTTGTCGCCTCCAGCGCCGTCCAAGCCTTCAGAGGCTGGCGTCCCGACGTGATTTTCTCGACAATGCCCCCTTTACCGATTTGCGTCCCAGTCGCCTTTTACGGCTGGATTCGCGCTTGCCCGATCGTCCTCAACGTTCAGGATATCGTCTCAGAAGCAGCCGTGCGCGTCGGCTTGGTCAAAAAAAACGGACTGCTAGTTCGTATTGCTGACGCTTTGGAAAAGTTGGCCTACTGCACTGCCAGCCAAGTCAGCGTCATCGACAGCGGTTTTGTCAAAAAATTGCATTCTCAGGGAGTACCCCCCGAAAAAATAGTTTGCGTTCCCAATTGGGTTGATGTCAATTTCATTCGCCCCTTACCCAAGGAAAATAACTCATTTCGAGAAACTCACAAACTCAAGGGCAAATTTGTCGTTCTCTATGCTGGCAATATTGCCCTCACTCAAGGCTTGCAAACAGTTGTCCAAGCAGCGGCTCGTTTGAAACACCTAACCGAAATCGCTTTTGTAATTGTGGGGGAATCAACAGCACTGGCGCGCTTGCAAAAAGATTGCGAAACTTACAAAGCTAATAATGTAATGTTGCTGCCATTTGAACCGAGAGAAAAATTGCCGGAATTGTTAGCTGCTGCTGATGTTAGTTTAGTCGTACAAAAGCGCCGCGTTACTAACTTCAATATGCCTTCAAAAATTCAAGTAATTCTCGCCAGCGGCAGGGCAATTTTGGCTTCGGTTCCTGAAACTGGTACGGCCCAGAAAGCAGTGCAGCAAAGCGGTGGCGGGGTGGTGGTAGCGCCGGAAGATCCGCAGGCTTTGGCTGATGCTGTTGAGGATTTGTACCTGCACCCTGCTAAGGTGGATGCGTTGGGCGAGCAAGGCAGAAATTATGCTGTTGAGAATTACGGATTTGAGGAAGCTTTGAATCATTATGAAGCTTTATTTGCGGCGGTTGCAGCGAGTCATGCTGAGAAAATATTGACACCGCTGCCAAAATAAGATAAGCGCTTGAAACCGCTCTTGCTGACAGTGCCAAAAGATATTCCGCACCTACAGAAATAACGCTCGTTAATAAGATAAGTGCTTGAAACTGCTCTTGCTGGCAGTGCCAAAAGATATTCCGCACCTACAGAAATAACGTTCGTTAATATAAATGCAAAAAAAATGAAATAAGCTGTTCTACTTTTAAATTGTCTGTTAACAAACAATCAAATTATTGTGGGGTGGGCGTCCCGCCCGCCCTCAACATACAATTTAAATGCGCGACAGCTTAGTGAGGGTTGAGCGATTTAATTCCCCAACATACCAAAACCGGAACTGTCACCGCAGCCATCTAGACAGCCATGACTGCCCCGATAAAAAGTAAAATGCTGATTCCTGAAAAATAATTTTGACTTTTAGTTTGAGTTACAGCCACTTTGATTGAGATTTTTAGGGAAAGCCTTTGTTAAAAACAAGAGCGTAAAAATCCCCAGACAAACTAGAGCGAATCGACGACAAAATAACCTTTGATGGCACTAACTAAAAATATAAAAAATCAGATAATTACCAAAAATGGCAAGCGAGCATCTCATATTTGTAAAAACGCTTCTTCTGGCTCCTTCCTTCTGGCTCCTTCCTTCTGCCTCCTGCCTCAAAACTCTAATTTGTAGCTTTGATGCAAAAGTGAGATGTTCCCAATACCAACTCCATTAGACTAATTGTTCGGGTAGCAACTGTTTTAAATAGAGGACTTACGCACAGACCATGCCTGTAGGGCGATGCACACCGCACTTTACCGCTACAGATAGTGTAAAAAATGATTCCTGGCGTAAGTCCTAAAATATTCAAGCAGTTACTAGAAAAGATAATGTATCTTTCAAACAGCCGATCGCCCCCTTTGCCCCCTTCACCCTCTCCATCCCAGATATCACCACAACCCAGTCAGTCCGACACAACAGCCGATCGAAACAAAACGCTAAAATAGGAGATCCTACAATTTAGGAGTTAATATTTGGCACTTGTACCCGCGCGCGAAAACGTCCTAGCTTGGCTCTGTGACCGCGTTCCTGCTGCCCGCATCAAACATATTCTGGGAGTCGAACAGGTAGCAGGTGACTTGGCTCGCCATTACGGCCTCGACGAAGCAAAAGCCCGATCGGCAGGTTTGTTGCACGATTTGGCAAAATACTTCAAACCTCAACTGCTGCTACAAATGGCCCAGAAGGAAGGTTTAGAGTTAGACTCAGTGTTGGAAGCGCACCCGCATTTGCTGCACGCAGACGCCAGCGCGATCGTCGCCAGAGACGAATTCGGGGTGGTCGATCGAGAAATTTTGGAGGCAATCGCCAATCACACCCTCGGCAGACCAAACATGAGCCAGCTCAGTTGTACCGTATTCATAGCAGATACCATAGAGCCGAGCCGCGGCAACACAGCCGAACTAGAAGCAATGCGCGAGGCAAGCTTGCAAAATCTTTATGCAGCCGTGTGGCAAACTAGCGATTATTCTCTTAAATATTTGCTAGAAACTCGCTGCTACATCCACCCCCGCACTGTACTTACGCGGAATTGGGCGCTGCTGATGGCTCGATCGCCGGAAACAGGAAATTCGACGCCGAAGTCGATCGAACAAATCACAAGTTGAAAGTAAAATTCACTAGCAATTCTGTCTTTACTTTTGGCTTCAACCTAACTCCTCTTTCCCGCCTCAAACTGCCAACAACCGAAAGCCAATAGCGCACCCATTCTTCCTTACCGTATCAATTAGGAACTTAAACACTTAATGTCAGATCTAACTCAACTCGAATACTCCAGGGCTCAGTCTACAGCAACGGACGGCACCTCACCAGACGAAGCTCGCGGCCTGATCGTGACCGTTGCCC
The DNA here is from genome assembly GCA_025937335.1 of Microcoleus sp. TY_ISSM_2_bin.22. Taxonomy (GTDB): domain Bacteria; phylum Cyanobacteriota; class Cyanobacteriia; order Cyanobacteriales; family Microcoleaceae; genus Microcoleus. The sequence goes on along the minus strand of JAICRN010000240.1, from coordinate 2,457 downwards.
AAGCAGCCGAAGACCGCAAAGCAGTAGATATTGTATTGCTGCGGGTGTCAGAAGTATGCTATTTGGCAGACTACTTTGCGATCGTCACCGGATTTTCCAACGTGCAGGTACGAGCCATCTCCCAAGCAATAGCAGACCAAGTGGAAGAAGAGTGGCAACGCTTGCCACTGCGTACACAAGGGCTATCAGACGCCAGTTGGGTAGTCATGGACTACGGCGACGCGATCGTTCACATCTTGAAGCCTCAAGAGCGGGAGTTCTACAATTTAGAAGCGTTCTGGGGACACGCCGAACGCATTGACTTTTCCCCCGCGCGGTGAGGATGGCTAATGTGAAAAACGTTTCTGCTTCTATTTGTCCGGTTCCGCAAGAACAGCGACCGATCAATGAATACCAAGAACTTAAAGAATCCTGGTTTTTTAGCTGGGTAACACTCAATTGGCCCGGATACCTGGCAAAACTAGCTTGGGTGTGGGCTTGGAGTTGCTTGGTATCCGGGCCTATAGCTGCTTCTAGCTTTGCTCCCCTCAAGTATCCAGCTCAGTTTGTCCTGTGCGGTGCCGCAGGTGCCAGTTTTATTCTAGGATTAGCTTTGCTGCGGCTCTACTTAGGTTGGTTCTACGTGCGATCGCGCCTTTCAAATCCTACGGTCGTCTACGAAGAGTCTGGCTGGTACGATTGTCAATCTTGGCCTAAAACTCCCGAAGTTTTGCTTCAAGATCAGTTGATTGTCAACTACCAACTAGAACCAATTCTCAGGCGTCTGCGGCAGACATTTTATGGTTTGACAGTATTGCTGGTTGCCGGGGGACTAATTTGGAGTTGTTTGTAATCGGGAATGCAAGGGAGTTTTGAGTTTTGAGATAGCCGCGCACAGCCAACAACACACACGGGGTGCATGAGTCAGAAACGATCGCAGAAAGATTAACTTTACAGCTCGTAACTGGCAGCTCGCAACTCATAACTTCCTGAACCCCAATCTAAAATCTAAAATCTAAAATCTAAAATTGATATGACAAGGGGAAAACGAACCCAAGCTGCCGAATTGGAAGTCACACTGCTGCGCGAAGGTATTGTGGAATCGAGGCACCGCGCCCAAGCTGCTGTCTGTGACAACCGCGGCCGCGTTTTGTCGGTTGCTGGTAACTCGGAAACCGCCTCATTTGTCCGTTCTTCACTCAAGCCTTTTCAAGCTTTGGCGGTGACGGCGACTGGGACTTTAGAACGCTACGAATTGACCGATCGAGATTTAGCGATTATTTGCAGTTCCCATCAAGGTACGATCGAGCAATCGCGCCAGGTATTTAACGTCCTGTGGCGCTGCGACATTGACCCATCTAAACTTCAATGCCCGATTCCTGAAGGCAAAAAGAGCCCCCTGCAATACAACTGTTCCGGCAAACACGCGGGAATGCTGGCTGTCTGCCAGCAACTCCACTGGCCTCTGGAAACTTATTTGCGCCGGAAACATCCCGTCCAGCAGCTTATTTTGGGCAAAGTAGCTGACTTGCTCGCCATGCCTGCCGAAGAGTTTATCAGCGCTCGCGACGACTGCGGCGCTCCTACCTATCTGTTGCAGTTGGGGCAAATGGCGTCTTTGTACGCTAAGTTGGCCTCTGGCGACAATGTGGAGATGGAGCGGATTGTCCGCGCTATGACTCATCACCCAATGATGGTTGCCGGTGAGGGCAAATTTGACACAGAACTGATGCGCTTGACTCAAGGGGAATTGGTGAGCAAGTCCGGTGCCGAAGGGGTGCAGTGCATTGGCCGCGTTGGCGAAGGCATGGGCTTGGCAATTAAGGTGACGGATGGGGGAAAGCGCGCTCAATTTGCTGTGGCGATTCACTTGCTCAAGCAGTTGGGGTGGATTACTCCGACTATCGCCGAAACTCTTGCGGAGACTTACCTGACTCTCAGCGACTTCAAGCGCTTGGAGGTAGTCGGCGAAGTTTCGATGCTTTAGGGCGATCGAGACTCTGAGCCGATTTGAGCAACCCCTCCCATCATCTAAAAAGTTTTTTTGATTTAGGGGTTGCAATTTTCAGAAAGATATGTTTATACTAGATGAATAGAAAAAGCGACGCGGGATAGAGCAGCCTGGTAGCTCGTCGGGCTCATAACCCGAAGGTCAGTGGTTCAAATCCACTTCCCGCCACCAAATTCAAGCGAACCCTGTAATCTTTAAAGTTTCAGGGTTTTGTTTTTGGAAACCACTAGAGAGAGACAAAGCGACGCGGGATAGAGAAGCCTGGTAGCTCGTCGGGCTCATAACCCGAAGGTCAGTGGTTCAAATACACTTCCCGCTACCAAATTAAATAAGACAAGCCCCTGTAATCCAAAAGGTTATGGGGGTTTTGTTTGATGAAACCACTACTAGCTGGTTTCTTTAGTCTCTAAAAAGTATCAAGTAAAGCTGAGTTAGATAGGGGTTTAGAGCTAGTTTGGTATCTATAG
>JAICRN010000012.1 GCA_025937335.1 Microcoleus sp. TY_ISSM_2_bin.22 | reverse complement strand
CGGATTGTTTGCGAATACTCCCCCGTCAATTAAAGCGTAGCGTTCGTTAGTTAAAGAGTAGATTTTTGGAACTTCAAAATAAGAGGGAGCGGCAGATGTGGCTCTGGCTATATCTCTGATAAAATAGTCTTCTGCTGGATATTGTTGAGCATCTATTTGATCGAAAAAGTGAGCTTTTCTCCTTTCGATGTCGTAACTGGAAATTAAACAAGGTTTTAGCAGTTCGCTGAGTTTGCAATCTCTAAAGTTTTCCCAAAATAATTTTTCTAAGCGATCGCTCGCATATTTCTCATCTATCAAACCGTCTATAGATCTGAGTTTTTGCCAAAATGAACTCTTAAAAACGTCGCGGCCGCTCTTAATCGAAAAATTAACGGCGTCTTGGGCAGACCACCGAGGTCTGCTGGGATTTTCAGGATCTGGACACAAATAGATGCAAGTTAAAATTCCTCCTGCACTCGTGCCTGCGATTAAATCAAAATAGTCAGCTATTCTCGCATCTGGGTTGCCGCTTTTCTCTTGCAGTTTTGACTCAATGGTAACTCCTACTTGCGCGGGGATAATTCCTCTAATTCCGCCTCCATCTATGGATAAAATTCTGGTATATTTAGCCATAATTGTTGTCTATATTGTTGTCTATTCTCGATGTTTGCTCGTTTCCTAATTTCAAATCCCTAAGCCTCGCAATTCATGCACCGCTCAATCTCTACTCTCAAATCTCTAATCTAAATTTAATTGGCGGGCTGCGATCGTATAGCGAAAAATGTATTCTACAATTTCTACGTAATTGTAGGCGGCCGCTGGCGAGTTTGCCCAGACTGTTATGCCGTGATCGCGAATTAACAAAGCGGGTACAGAGGGCGCACCAATGGCAAAAAATTCGCAAATTTCCTTGGCTATTTTAGGGACTTCCAAATAATTTGCAAATAGGGGTATCGCCACCTGCGGGTTTTCCTCCCATATCCCCAAACCTTTCAGCATTTCGATCGCGGGTAAAGGCACTGAATCTCCTGCTGTTAGCCGAGAAACTAAATTTGCCTCGATGGAGTGCACGTGATAGCAAGCTTTAGCGTCTGGAAAACAATTGTAAACGGCTAAATGAATGCTGGTTTCGGCCGAAGGGCGGCTGTCGGGAACAGGTTGCTCGACAATTGCGCCGTCTGAGCTCATTCTGATAAAATCTTCTTCAGTTAACTGCCCTTTCGCGCGGCCGCTAGCAGTAATCCAAAAACTGCCATCTGGTAAGCGGGCTGAAAGATTGCCAGCAGTACCAACCATCCAACCGCGATCGTAAAAATGTTTGGCTGCTGCAATTAAATCCGATCTCAAATCGCCACTCATTCTTTACAAATCCTCAGCTTTTAATCTACTTTTTACGTTAATAGGAATTGCGCGGGCCTATCTAAACGTAGGGTGATGCGTGGAAAGCTTACCAATACATATAGCTCTCAACGTAGGGTGCGCCATCAGCAACTTACTAAATACAGATACCGCATAGTGCCATTTTTTGGGCGCAATTCCTAATTGAGTTTCACTTCCATTTCTGGGACAAACTTTCCAACACATCAAAAAAATTATCCCATTTAGTATAAGGCTTTTGCTGTTCGTCTAGATACTGGGCAAGCCGATCGCGCGCAAACACCGACGAAGCCTGCAAAGCCATATTAAAATCCGTCAGCGAATCTCCGATTGCCACCTGTTCCTCGGCCGGGTGCTGCCCCATCACCCGCACCTTAGACACCAATTCCTCATCTCCTTCAAACTTAGAATTGACTTGCAAGCGAGGGCCGCTAGCGTCCACATCCACAGCGTAAATAACGCTCGCCCGGTTTACCAAATCGCCCATTACCGTCTCTACCATGACCCGAAGACCGCCGGACACGATCGCAAAATCTACCTTTTTCTCGTCCAAAAAATCCAGCAATTCCAACAATCCCGGCCGCATCAGCCTTCCCCTAGAAAACTCCACAATTTCCCCGTAACATACCGACGGAATAGACTCTAGTATCTGCCGCACTCCCGATCGCAAACTCAGCCTTCTAGCGTATATTTCCGGCATCAGTTGAGACGACAATTCCGGTGCGAAATGCTTGAGCATTGCCACAAAAGTTTCTTCAACGGTTATCGTCCCGTCAAAGTCGCAGAATACCACCCGTTGCTGACTGTTCGGGATAGTAGATTTTTGCTTGTTATCGGTCATTCGATTTTAGATTTTAGATGCAAGGATTTTGGATTGACCCCACGGATAAATTCGGGGGCTTGAGGATTTTAGATTTTTAGATTTGAGATGCTTTCGATTGATTCCACGGATAAATTACGTGGCGGGTACTACCTTTGAAATTTTTGGTCATTGCCAGTCGCACCTTTCGAGAACGGGAAAAGTTTACACAATTCATCGTACACTGTCGAGCGTTTGAGCGCGACTGCCCAAAACTAATAGTGACGCGCTGTTTGTTGGCAATTTCCCGCAGGATTTTATGCAGATTCTTCGAGAGAATCTTCATCATCCAGAGAATCATCCAAGGGATCATCCAGGGAATCTTCCAGAGAATCTTCCAAGGAATCTTCTACGTCCTGCTTTTGGTTTTTTGTCTTTTGAGGGTTAGACTTAGCCGGCAAACAGATTAAATTATCATCCTCAGTATTAATCAAACCTTTCGATCGCAACTTACCCATCAGCCGCGTCACCGTCACCCGCGTTGAGCCGATTGCGCTGCCAATTTGAGCGTGAGTCAAGGCCCAAGGCAGCCGATAGCCCCGAACCACATCCGGTTCGCCCTCACCTACGTAAGGTTCGCCGAACTCTTCGATCAACAAAGTGAGAAATCCCAGCAGTCGGTCGATCGTCCGGCGCTGCCCCAAAGTGCTCAGCCAGAGAAGTTTCCGCTGGTGCTGGTAGCGAAACGCATCCAAAATTTCCCTGCGAAAGTGAGGCCAATTATCCAAGTCGTGCCAGTACATCCACACTACGTGAGTTTGATCGGCATGGGCGTAAGCTTGGAGAGTAAACGGAGACTGAGCAACCAGTTCAAAGGGCTGACCGGCGCCGACGAAGCCCAAAAAAGCTTCTTCTGTAGTTTTGTCAGCGGATTTTGACTTCGCCGCTGCGGCGCTAACTTGAGCGCTGCCTACGAGCCGCACAGAACCTTTCTGGACTAAATACAGCAGTCCGGGTCTGGCCGGAATCCGCTCGTCTTTGCTAAAAGTCCGGCAGCGGTAGTGTTCCTGGGCCCAGTCGATAATTCGCTGCCAAGTGATAAACGGTCGATCGATAGTCTCTAGAGGTGTGGAAGTTGATTGCATAGGTGAGGCTCTGGGATATATTTAATCAGTGAGAAAAACGGTTTTTGCTAGCAGCGCGATACAATGTGAGACAGCCAACCCCCGATCAAGCTTGCACGCTTCTTAACTGTGCTGATTTTTCTTAGTTTTACCGAAAAATTCAATGTAGCAAAAAATACATCAAAATGGTATAGTTCAGCAAAAAATTTGTCGTAAATTATTGTATATTTAGCAAAAAAATCGCTAGAAAGCACATTAATTCGATGTAGCCCCGGTCGGGGGAGCCGATCGACTATCTCTGACATCAGCAGTTTAACGTACAACAACAGTGCAAGCGGTAACAGTCAACCGTCCCTGTTACCGCAGGATCGGCCGATATGGATACAGCAAATATCTCGCAGTGCCCAGAACTTACAGTGAAGTGTTTCTTGCTTTCAAGGTTCCAAAGCGCGATCGCCCAGCAAGAGACACTAGGGAAAATTCAGTTAAATCTCATAGGTGGCACAATTCTCAAGAACGGGCAAGATGCCCGTGAAGCGAGAGATGAATTTTCTTCTCGCTTCACAGGCATCTTGCCTGTTCCTAAACAAGTAATTGAGAGTGGTGCAATATTTCCGTTAAATCGGAGTAAAGATAGCGCGCGGGTGCTGTACGTGTCTGCGATCGCCCTGAAATTGGCTAAAAGTTGGCAGCAGACACCGCAGACAATCGCGGCACAGTTGGCAGAAACTCTCGAACCGCTGTGCTACCCAGATTTCGCCGTTAAAGTCGCGCCGGCGGGAATTATTGAGTTGGAGTTGACTGATGCAGGTTTAGCCGTCTGGTTGCAGCGTTTAGCTCAAACGAACCTCCCAGTTCCAGAATCTAGAATATTATCTACTGTTGTGTCAGCCGATCGGCTGTTTCCCATTCAGTACAGCCACGCGCGCTGCTGTTCCCTGCTGCGAATGGCCCACCGCGATCGGATAATTGCGATCGCGCAGCCAGATGTCGCTACAGCGCCGCCAATTTGGTCGCTGGAGAGTCCAAATCCTATCCCTTGGATTGACGAGGGCGATCGACTGCGGTTAGTGCATCCAGCAGAACGCAGTTTAATATCGCAACTGTTAACAGTGTTAGATAATTTATATCCTAATTTTGACGTAAAAAAAATCGAAAAACCTGTCAATTATTTCAAATTAGCCAATAGTTTGAGCGAAGCATTTCAGATTTTTTACAGCCAGTGCAGAATTTGGGGAGAAGTTAAAACAGAACAGCCAAAACTCGCCCAAGCCCGATTGGGTTTAATCTTAGCAAGTCAATCTTTGTTGCGCTCGATGCTCGAAAATTTATTTAACGCTATTGCTCCTTTAGAACTTTGAATTAGTCCGAATCAAAAAATACTAATTACAAAAAATAGACAATTTTATTTTATTTTTGGCGCTAGTTCCTAACAATTTTAAATTTTGAAACCGCACTGCTCAAGGTGTTATTTTTGCCAGTTTAAAGGAATTTCCCACAAATCGCGATAACCCGTAACTTTTTGACCGAGAAATCGCAGCAGGGCGATGCAGTTTAAAACTGTGTGAATTTTTCGCCAGCGGTGCGAGCAATCCCGATAAATTTCCGGCGTACTTGCCCAGGAAAAACCATTTACAGTGCCGCAGTGATGCCGTAATAAAAATGAGAAACCAGCCTTTCATCATGCCTGCGAAAAATCGCCTCTTGAAATCCGCAAACTACCAAACCGACACCATTCAAAGCGGGAAATACTCCCCGCCAAAGTTTCTCTATTGCTCGATCAAAAAATCCCAAACAAGCAATTGTTCCGGCAAAGATTAGTATAATGTTTGCCACTTGCATCGGCGATTTGCTCCACAACTCCTTCTCCACAATACTGTTAAAATAAATAGAGTAGGCAAGGGCAATTAAGGTAATTTCGACGATCGCACCAGTGAGCAATTTGCCCAATTTTAGGTGTTCCGGGCCGACAACCGGGGGAATTTTGCTTTTGCTACCGTCAGCGGTTTGCAGCCGCTGGCGAGTTTGCCACGCCGCATTCACCACAGTGCCAATAATTGGACACACTACCGCTACTGCGAGGGCTGGATGGACGAGTGCCATTACATCTTCAAGTTCCAGATTGAATTGCTTGTTTATAATGCCTACTATAGTTTAATCCCTTGCAGGGGACACTTGCTCGCTGCTAACTTCTGCGATCGGCAATGTTACTGTAAATTTGCTACCGACTCCTTCGGTACTGGTAAATGTAATTTCGCCACCATGCAAATCAACGCATTTTTTGACAATGCTCAGCCCTAGTCCAGTACCGGGAATTCTAGTGACATTTTTAGCCCGGTAAAAAAACTCAAATAGCCGTTCTTGGTCTTCAACAGGAATACCGATACCTGCGTCTTCTACCGAGAAAACTACCTCGGTTTTGGTAACTTTCAGTTCAAGAGTTACTTGAGTATTTGGGAGGGAATACTTAATAGCATTAGATACCAAATTTATCAAAATCCGCCGGAGCAAGCTTGCCTCCAAACACGCAGTCGCAGAGGGGCTGTGATTGACAAAAATCAGCGCCACCTGAGAATTTTCAGGTTTCAATTTCTGGCTGTTCTGAAACTCTTCTACTACCTGATTACAAAAGCTTCCTAAGTCTAGCGGGATTATGCAAAACGCCACTTTCCCAGACTCAACTCGGTTGATGAGAAGAACATCGTCTAATAACAAATCTATACCTTTTGCGGCTGCTTGAGTTTTGTCTATAAGTTCTTGTTTTTTATCCTCTGTGAATTTCAATTTATACTTAGTAAGAAGTTGTGTAGTACCAATGATGAAGTTCAAAGGATTGCGAACGTCATGGGATATCATGTACAATAAAGATGTTTTGCTCTGGTTAAGTTCTTGGGCTGTTTGCAGGGAGCGATCGAGTTGGTCGTGAGACAATTTTAGGGTTAAAGACAACTGCCGCGATCGCAACAAAATCTCCACCCGCGCTTGCAATTCTATCTTCTCAATCGGAGCTAGAATTAAATCATCTACTGTCTGCCAGAGAAATTGCGTTGCCATCCCCACATCCGACCGCGATGTAATTAAAAGAAAAGGCAGAATCACCGGATGTTCGGCTTGTTTTTTTTTTGCTACCCACTGCCAGTGGCGTTTGAGGGCAAGACCGTCAATAATACCCATGCCAAAGGATTGATTGAATTGCGATAAATCGTCAATTTCATTAGTTGCAGTGGGCAGCAAGACCACGTAGTTAACTGCTAACCATTCTAACAAGAGGCGGCGATTTTCTTTTTGTTCGACAAGCAATAAAATTTGACTCACGGAGGTTCTCCTAGCAAGCTGTGAACAAGGCTCAGTAACTGTCTAACAGCCAAAGGTTTTATTAATATACTGCGAGCACCGTGGCATAAGCTTTCCTGCTGAATCACAGCGCTTTGTTTGGGCGAAAGTATTAAAAAAGGGATGTGGTGACTGCGCAGTTGTTCGCAGCAATCCCAAATCCGGCGGTCGAAACCAGAAATATCTACTAAAGCTATCCCGATTTTATGAGGCTCGTCGATCGCCCGTCCAAACTCCTCAAAGCTGGAAGCCATCATCGTCTGGTATCCTTCTTTGTGCAGAAATTGCGACAGCAGTTCCAAATTGCGCTGGTTGCGATCTACCGCCAGAATTGTTGAATTGCTAATCATCCATCGATTTTAGATTTTAGATTTTAGATTTTAGATAGAAGTAGGGTGCTTGTGGGCGCACCGTTCGCGTCAACTTAAGGTTAAACGTAGTATCTTCTGTTTGAATCACAATCGCCTCGCTCCCCCGTACCCCCCTTAAAAATAGGGATAGGGGAACGAGAGATATCAAAGCCCCCTTTTTAAGTGGGAGCAAGACTACGATACAAATGAGAGAGACAGATTGTACTAATAAATTAACATTAAATTATGCAATAAACTAACTATTTCAAAATTAGCCGGGATTAGCCCAAAAAAAGCAGAAATAGCCCCGCTTCAATCTTCACTTTCTACATCCATCCAGAGCGGCGCAGCGCTCAAAATGCCGCGCAGTCCCCGTATTGGTTTGCTGACTTTGATACCGTAGCGAGTAATATCGAGTTCTCGCATAGTTTTCTCGAAATTGCTGACTCGTTTTTTAATGACTCCGATCGCCTTGCAGATTTCTGTTCTAGCCTGCAACTGATGTTCCAGGTAGCGTATAAACACAAGACTATCCGCCAAATAGCTAATGCCGACCTCGGTCATTCGGAAATCTCCAGCAATAGTTTCTATTTCATTAATGAGAATTACCGTGACTCCCATATTCTTCAAATACTTGCACAAAGCGTGCAAATTGCTAACCAAATCTTGCCCCCGCATCGAAAGCTGATAGCCAGAAATACTGTCAATCATCACAATCCGCGTCTGACGATCCTCCACCTCTGTGCGTACCATATTGGCAAACTCATCAGGCGAGTACAGCAAAGGTTCGACAGGTATCACCGAAAGACTTTTTTGCTCGATCATCTGCTGAATCGGTATGTTAACTGATTCGCAGCGGTGCAGCAGAGTAGAAGTTGACTCCTCAAAAATGTAAACTACCGATCGCTCCCCCCTTGCGGCTGCTTCCTTCATAAACTGAATGCCCACCGTGGTTTTTCCCACACCGCTAGGCCCGCTAATCACCGACACAGTACCCCGTTCCAATCCACCGTGCAGCATTTCGTCCATTTCTGGAATCCCCGAAGAAATCGGCTCCGAGATAAAATCCTGCTGGTAATTATCCGGCAGCAGTCGCGGAAATATCTGCATTCCTGTCTCGCTCAAACGCAGCGAATGGCGGCCATCCCGGAAGTTGGAACCCCGAAACTTGGTGACAGACACGGTGCGCCCTTCAGGCAGCAGTTCTAAATAAATTACTCCGTCGCTGATGAATTGTAAATCATCATCGGGAGCACTTGATGTGCCTTCGGAGGTGAACACCACCGTCGCCCCCCCTTCTACTAAAAAGCGCAGAAAAGAGAGAACTTGTTTGCGGAATTGGAACTCGTCTGTAGCTAAGTAGCGGAATTGAGTAATCGCATCCAAAAACACCCGCTGCGGTTTGACAGCTTGTACCTGTTCGATAATTTTTTGCGTAGTCGGTTCTCGTTCTACCTCGGAGGCGGAAAAAATGTCGTAGGTTTGAACTTCGGTAAAAAATTCTGAGGAGGGGCTCAAATCGAGGAACGGGATCGCTTCGATGTCAAAACCGAGCCATTCGGCATTGGCGCGCAATTGCGCTTCCGGTTCTCCTAAAGTAATGAACAGCACCTTTTCTCCCAGAGCCATACCTGCAGCCAAAAAGTGAAAGCCCAGTGTAGTCTTGCCAGTACCCGGGCCGCCGCGCACCAGATAAGAGCGCTGAGGTATTAGGCCGCCCCCAATCACTTCGTTGAGACCGGTAATTCCTACTGATAATCGGTTTTCTGACATTTGTTTCTTCATCTTTACAATATCGCGCCCTTCTTAATATTTAATAGTTTTAGGCAGTCATTTGATTATTTGTTTTACCGGGCGTCTGATAACCTGAATGAATTTTTTTTCTACCGAAAATTACGTTAGCACACAAGAATTAGAAAGCATTGTCGGCGCTTCTGGCATCTGTCTGCGGCAAGATACAGAGCCATTTTGGCAAGAACGCATACAAAAAGCTGTTGCCGCCGACAGGAAAGTAGATTGTACCCTTTATCCGAATACTCAGGAAGAACTGGCGGCTGTCATTGCTTGGGCTGCGCAAAATCGCTGTGCCCTCTTGCCTTGTGGCAGCGGCAGCAAACTTGATTGGGGCGGTTTAGTTAAATTAGACTCCCCTAAGGAGAATTCACTCCCCGTGGGTCTTTTTAAGGGAGATTTAGGGGGTTCTCCTGATGCAGCGTGGCTTGTGGCTGTCAGCACTTCGCGCCTCAATCGACTTGTACAACACGCTGTGGGCGATTTAACGGTGACTGCGGAAGCCGGGATGAAGTTTGCCGACGTGCAGAAAATTTTAGCCGGAGCAAATCAATTTTTGGCGATCGACCCAGCATATCCACAAGAAGCAACCTTGGGCGGCATTGTCGCTGCTGCTGACGCGGGTTCCCTGCGCCACCGCTATCGGGGCGTTCGCGATATGCTGTTGGGAATTAGCTTTGTGCGATCGGACGGTAAAATTGCTGTAGCCGGAGGTCGAGTTGTTAAAAATGTCGCCGGCTACGATTTGATGAAACTGTTTACCGGTGCTTACGGCACATTGGGCGTCATCAGTCAAGTAACTTTCCGAGTTTATCCGCTGCCTGAATCATCGGGAACCGTAGTGCTGACAGGGGAAACTAATGCTTTAGCTAAAGCAACTCAAATCTTATTGTCTTCTGCTTTGACTCCGACAGCCGTTGATTTGCTGTCACCTGATTTAGTAGCAAAATTAGGTTTAGGAAAGGGCAAAGGATTGATAGTAAGATTTCAAAGTATCGCAGAGAGCGTTAAAGAACAATCAGCCCGCTTGCTGCAAGTTGCCGAAAAGTTGGGTTTGCAAGCAAATATCTGTCGCGACAATGATGAGAATCAATTATGGCAAAGATTGCCAGAAACAGTCTGGAATAGAGCCAACTACTCAGCCATTATTTGCAAAATAGGAGTCAGACCGTCGGCAACTGTCAAACTACTTGAGGAATTCCCCGTACAAGACGCTTTGATTCATGCAGGTAGCGGTTTGGGGGTTTTGCGGTTTGAGACTGCGACGGCCGAAACACTGCTGCAAATACGCAGAGGCTGCGAAGCGCAAGGCGGTTTTCTGACTGTTTTAGCTGCGCCGAACGATCTCAAGGAACAGTTAGATGTTTGGGGTTATACTGGAAGTGCGATCGCTTTAATGCAGCGGATTAAACAGCAGTTTGACCCGGAAAATCTTTTGAGTCCCCATCGTTTTATAAGCGGTATTTAGTTTAAAGTTTGTAGTCAGGAGTTCAGTTTTTATTGAATCCCGGTCTAATTCATTTGTCAACTAGATTTTTTTTACGAACCGCGAAGGCGCGTTAGCGCTAGACCGCGAAGGAAGAAAAATGAAGGAAAGTGTTTGTTTGACGGATTTAGGCTTGCTATGAATAGCAACCGCGCCCGACGTTTAGGATGTTCTTAATCGCTCAAACATAAGCGGTCGATTGCTTCTAACTTCTCTTCTGGATAACTAAGGTTTTATTCCTTTTTCCTTGTTCTTTCTTTCTGCCATATATGCAAACTTCAGAAAAATCTCAAGTTCCCAGCGACGATTTAAGACCAGCCAAAGAAAGCAATTTTTTAGCACAAAATCCCCACTTAGAAACCCTTGAAATCCCGGGTTTCGATGCCAAAAATCCGCCCGACCCGAAATTAATCGATACTTGCGTGCACTGCGGCTTTTGTTTGTCAACTTGTCCGAGTTATCGCGTACTCGGCAAAGAAATGGATTCCCCCAGAGGCCGCATTTATTTAATGGATGCAATTAACGAAGGCGACGCACCTTTAAACGCAGCCACCTCACAGCATTTCGATACTTGTTTGGGCTGTTTAGCCTGCGTTACAGCTTGTCCGTCTGGAGTTCAATACGACAAATTAATTTCTGCAACTCGCCACCAAGTTGCCAGAAATCAGGAACGCACTTTTTCCGACAATGTAATTCGTACTCTGATTTTTAATCTGTTTCCTTATCCTCACAGATTGCGGCCTTTGCTTGTACCCCTGTTTATTTATCAAAAATTAGGACTGCCAAAACTTGTCCGCAAAACAGGTTTGCTGAAAAAAGTCTTTCCCCGCTTGGCGGCGATGGAATCAATTTTGCCGAAAGTTACTGTCGATTCTTTCCGGGATAATTTGCCCGAGGTAATTCCGGCACAAGGGGAGAAACGCTATCGAGTCGGCGTGATTTTAGGCTGCGTGCAGCGGCTGTTATTTTCGCCAGTTAATGAAGCTACGGTGCGAGTTTTGACGGCTAACGGTTGTGAGGTTGTGATTCCTAAAAGTCAGGGATGCTGTGCTGCTTTGCCGGAACACCAAGGGCAAGCGGAACAGGCGAAATCTTTGGCGAGACAAATGATTGATAGTTTTGAAAATACTGGCGTTGATGTGGTGATTATCAACGCTGCTGGGTGCGGTCACACTTTGAAAGAATACGGTCACATTTTAGCAGATGACCCGGATTATCGGGAGAAAGCTGAGAAATTTGCTGCTAATGTTAAGGACGTGCAAGAGTTTTTGGCAAGTGCGGGAATTACGGCAAAACTCAATCCTTTGATGGATGGAGATTTGACAATTGTTTATCAGGATGCTTGTCATTTGTTGCACGGGCAAAAGATTAGTTTGCAGCCGCGTCAGTTGCTGCAACAAATCCCTGGGGTGAAGTTAAAAGAACCTGTGGATGCGGCTTTGTGCTGCGGGAGTGCGGGGGTTTACAATATGCTTCAGCCGGAGGTTGCTGATGAATTGGGACAGCAAAAGGTGGAGAATTTGCTGAATACTGGGGCGGAGTTGATTGCTTCTTCTAATCCGGGTTGTTCTTTGCAAATTAAGAAGCATTTGGAGTTGCAGGGAAAGCAAGTTACTTTAATGCACCCAATTGAGCTTTTGGATTATTCGATTCGCGGGGTGAAGTTGCTGAGGAAGTAGTTTTGTAGGGCGGGCGGTGTCTGCCCTATTTTCGATGCTGAGTGAGATTTTTTTTAATGAACCGCAGAAATTCACAGGCGGGACGCCTGTTCCACAGAGGGGCCAGAAGAATGATAAAGAGGAAGAGGCTATTGTATTGAGAAAGGTCGTGAATCTTAGCTATCCCGCAGGGCATCGCACTTCTCACCTTTGCCACAAGCTAAAATTAAATTCAACAATCCCTAACCCCGGACAACAGTTATGGTAACTCAACTCAAGTCCCCTCAAAAACCTGATGTAATTTACCCCGACAGCGACGGCAAACCGATGTCAGACAATACCAAACAATTTCGCTGGATACTCATCATCCAACAAAATTTAGCGTGGCTATTTGCGGATGACCCGAATGTATTTGTCGCCGGAAATTTGCTGTGGTATCCCGTCGAAGGAGATAACAAAACTTCTATCGGCCCGGATGTGATGGTAGTCTTGGGCAGACCGAAAGGAGATAGGGGTTCTTACCAGCAGTGGGAAGAAGAAAATATCGCGCCGCAAGTAGTGTTTGAAATTCTTTATGCCGGTAACAGGCTAACAGAAATGAATAAAAAACAGGTATTTTACGATCGCCACGGGGTAGAGGAATATTACCTGTACGACCCGGAACGCAACGATTTCAGCGGTTGGATGCGTTCAGAGGGGCGTTTGGACGTAATTGATGCGATCGAAAATTGGGTCAGCCCCCGACTCGGAATTCGCTTTGATTTGTCGGGTGAAGAGTTGCAAATTTATCGCCCTGACGGCGAACCGTTTACAAGTTATGAGGAGGTTTCTCGCAGGTTGGAACAAGCCGAACAGCGGGCAGAACAAGCCGAACAGCGGGCTGCTGTCCTAGCAGAAAGACTGCGATCGATGGGCATTGACCCGGAACAATTGTAAACTAG
Source organism: Microcoleus sp. TY_ISSM_2_bin.22 (assembly GCA_025937335.1). GTDB lineage: Bacteria > Cyanobacteriota > Cyanobacteriia > Cyanobacteriales > Microcoleaceae > Microcoleus. Next base: position 10,322 of record JAICRN010000012.1, on the reverse strand, counting down.
ACTGGGGAAAAGAGCGATCGCACTTTTAAATTTTAGCAAAAGTGCGATCGGCATAATAACTAATGACTAATGACTAATGACTAATGACTAATGACTATTCCCCCTCTTCTAACCTCAAAAAATGCACCTGTCCTGAAGCTTCCGCCGCCACAATTGTCACTCCATCCGGTGCAATAGCACAAGCTTTCAAAGCACTATCTCCCCTGAAACTAGCAATTACTTCTCGACTTAACAAATCCCAAACTTTGAGAGTATTGTCATCCGAAACAGAAATCGCCCTATTTCCCACAGTCGCCAAAGATGTTACGGCATCGTCATGACCTGCCAAAGTAAAAACTTCTTTTCTACTTGACAAATCCCAAACTTTCAGATTGTGTTCCCGCCCGCCAGAAATCGCCCATTTGCCATCCGCCGTAACTGCCACAGCATTCACAAAACTCTCATGACCTTTGAGAGTAAAAAGTAGATTTTTGACGGCTAAATTCCAGAAATGTGCCAAAATATTCTTTTCTTTCCCCAAACTCCAAACTTTCAGAGTTTTGTCGCCGGAAGCCGAAATAATCCGCTTGCTGTCGGGAGTAGCTGTCACAGCTTTTATCCCGTCCTCGTGACCTAAAAAAGTAAAAATTTCCTCTCCTGTTTCTAAACTCCAAACTTTAATAGTTTTGTCTCCAGAACCGGAAATTGCCATCGTTCCGTCCGCAGTCACTGCCACAGAATTTACCCAGTCTGTATGACCCGTGAAAGTAAACATTTCGTGTCCCGTTTCTAGATTCCAAACTTTCACAGTTTTGTCGCCGGAACCCGAAACTACTCGCTGGCTATCTGCTGTTATGGCGATCGCTTTTACCCAATCTTTATGACCGGAAATAGTAAAAATTTCCTGTCCGTTTTCAAGATTCCAGACTTTAATGCTGTTGTCTCCAGAACCGGAAATCGCTTTCGTACCGTCCGCCGTCACTGCTACAGCATTTACCCAGTCATTGTGACCTGCCAAGGATAAATTATGTTTTCCTATTTCTAAGTGCCAAACTTTGAGAGTTTTGTCCGAGGAACCAGAAACTATCCGCTGGCCGTCGGGGGTAACAGCCACAGCATTGACTGGGGCGATGTGATTGGTAAAAGTAAAAAGTTCTTCTTTTGTTTCGAGATTCCAAACTTTCAGCGTTTTGTCGCCGGAGGCCGAAATTACTCGTTTGCCGTCGGGACTGACTGCCACAGCTTGAACGAAACTGCCGTGTTTTCCTAAAGTGAAAAGTTTCTTTCTTTCTGACAAACTCCAGACTTTAACTGTTCCGTCGTAACTGCCGGAAATTATTTGTTCGCCGTCGGGAGTAACTGCTACACTTTTTACCCAGTCTGCATGACCGGTGAGAGTAAAAAGTTCTTTTCCCGTTTCTAGGTTCCAGACTTTAATGCTATTGTCGCCTGACCCGGAAATCAACCGTTTGCTATCAGGAGTTACTGTTACGGACTGCACAAAACTGCTGTGACCTTTGAGGTTTAAATCTACTGCCCCTGTTGACAAATCCCAAACTTTTATGCTGCCGTCCCAAGAACCCGAAATTATTCGCTTGCCGTCGGGAGTTACTGCTACTGCTTCTACCGCAAAAGTATCGCCTGCCAATGTCAATATTTCTGTTGCCGTTTCTAAATTCCAAATTTTAATAGTATTGTCCCAAGAACCGGAAATTACTTTAGTGCCGTCGGGGGTGACAGCTACAGCATTGACGTAGGTAAGATGACCTTTGAGGGTGGAAAGTTCTTCTCCTGTTTCTAAGTGCCAAATTTTGAGGGTGTGGTCGGAGGAGGCAGAAATTGCCCGCTTGCCGTCGGGGGTGATTGCTACAGCTTGTACCCAATCTGTATGTCCGGTGAGGGTGCGTAGCAATCTCCCGCCAGGAGGAGTAAAGCTGGGAGTTAGCGGCTGCAGCCAGGGTTTTTTTTGGTGTTTTGCTTGTGCTAGCAGTTCTTGAATTTCTGGATTTTCAAAGCGCATCAAGCGCGCAATTAGTTGAGTGGCTAGTTGGGTGTTGTCTTTAGCTAGAATATGGGCAGACAGCCGAATTGCTTCTTGGATTAATTTGAGTTGGTCGGCTTTTTGGTCTGAGGTTATAATATCGGGACTTGTTGCTAAATCGTAATCTTCTATTAGCGCCTGGACTCCCGATGCTGACAGCTTGGCTTCAATAAAATTGTAATCTGTTAGTAAGCTGTATAATTTTTCTGAGTCTGAACTCGCTGCTAGCTGATTTGGCAGGATTCCCAGGTAGTGCGTCTTTTCTGCGGGCTGCATTCGCTCCAGTCCTTGTGTAAACTCGCTCATAAATTTACGGATGTCTTTTTTTAATGTATACGATCGCTAGCTGCACCCTGCTGGAAACCGGATCGAGAATCTTTTCTCTTGATTTAGTTCTTGACTTAGCATGACATATTTCAATGCTATTTGCTACTAGGGTGCTGCCCTCGGTTTGGTGATGGTTCGATGAATTGCTCGTTTTTTAGTCTGAGTCTGCTTTGATCATTTTTAAGGAGTGCGATTCAAGTAAACCGCAGCTAATATCATTCAACTCAACAGCCCAAAATTTACCGACCGACAAAAGCTGACATATATCGTTGTTTTTCTTAACATAGCCGATCTTTGGGGAATGATTGTCGCTCAATCGACACACTCAAGCTAAAAATTTTGATGTGCGGCAATCCTATTTGATGTGGGAACAAGGCTTTTTTTAACCAGTCCTGGACGCACTCGACCAAAAAACCCGGTTTCTCGTTGTCACCTTCGAGCGAAGATGACAAAATTACCTGAAGAAACCGGGTTTTTGCGTCCAGGACTGTTAACGAAACATGATGCCGGATGCTCTAATTTTCTGTCCATTCCGTTGCATCAGCCAAGCAGATGTCCCCTGGTTGGGCTCCGTACCTCAACCGCACCTGCAGTCTGCGATCGTTCAAAGCTCTCGGAAAGTTTTGCAGGCGCGCCCCATTCCTTTAAAATATAGAACAGGACTTGCACTCTTAAACCGGGTTTACAGACAAAATCATTGGTTTGACCGCTAGGTACGCAGGAAGAAACCGGGTTTCTGACTCCATAGGGCGCAAGTCGCGATCGAAAATAGAGCAGTATTGAGTTTAGAGACTAATTTCATGGATGTTATCGAGTTTTTCGAGTTAAGTGCAGGCAAATGGTTTTCCCAGCGCACCGTACACAATCTCAATTCTGGGGAATTGCAGGCGGGTAAATCCGACCTCAAAATAGAAATACTGACGGCTAGCGATGCAGCAGTCGTCAAACTTTGCCAACAACACTCGATTAACCCAGCCTCAACTGGGCTAACCAGTCTTCGGGTTTCTTGGGACGGTATTCCCGATCGCAACCAAGCTAAACAAATCGGTTCTACAATACTAGCAATCGTACCCAATCCGGATAATCCCAGCGAAGGCAAAGTGTTGCAAGACAAGGGTAACGGCCGCTACGTGATGGGCAGCGACGATGTGCTGACATTGATTACAGAATCAGACACCCTCCATGCCGAAGAAAGGCTGTGGTATCTCATGCCCAACCTGCGGCTTCGGACTAGCGTTGTCAAGCAAGCTAACGGTACTGAACAAGCTTCTTTTTGTTCGGAAATTCGGATGGGAGCAAGTCCGAAAACTTAACTTTCACCAATAACTATGTAATTCCCAAAAATTACACCGCTTCCCAAAAAGAATGAACTGCAGGCACGATCGAAAGCACGATTTTCATCAGTCATTCCTAATTCTTTAATCGAAAATCGAAATGGTATTATACCTTATTTCTGCTTTCTCCCTTCTTTCTGCGGCCTTCTCGGGCAATGGCTTTTAACTTAGTGTGAAAATCAGTGTGTTTGACAACTGGGAATGATTTTGCCACAGGTGTGTCCGCTAATTTGCGATCGGCTTCGGCTCGATCGGCGAGGGCAGTAACATCCACATCTTCATATACTACAACTTCTGTATTCTCTTTTGTGCGATGGGCTGCGGGCAATTTTCCTGTTTCGTGGGCATCTGTTGTCGGGACTTCTGCATCTGGCGCCAGATCGATTTCTGACTCTGACGGCCCAAGCAAATCTAACTCTGCAGCACCGATTTCTGATTCCTGGTTCGATAAAAGTATATCTTCCTGTGGCAGTTGAGCATCATTTTCAAGGGTTAAATTTTGAGGGAAATTGTTGCAGACCAAGCGTTCAAACTCGCGATTGAAATGATAGAGAGGTTGGCCTATCCGGTGCCACATACTTAATAGCTGTCCGACAGAAACAGCCTTGTAGCGCCCTTGATAAAGCGCTTCAACCACTGCTAAACGCAGCCAATAGCCGGGATACTTAGTCAGCCATTCACCCGCCAATTTCTCTGCTTTTTTGCCACCTAGGTCAAAACCGTAGTGAACCAGCAGAGCCGCTGCTTGTGCAGATATTGCGGTCACTTCTGTCATGGGAACTTGGGAATTGGGATGTTGAAGGAAGAAGGAAGTTCGGCAACGAGCTATGTACGGGATTTAACGGATTTAACGGATGGATGTTGAGGGAAGAAGTTCGGCAACGGATGTAACGGAGAAAAGGAAGAATTCACAATTACCCATTACCAATAGAATTAATCGGATAAACGCACGCCTCCTTCTACAGTTCGCGCGTCCCCGGAAAAAGGTTGGGGAGTACCGTTCCAGTTGAAGTCGCTAATTCTAAAAGTCAGGCTGCCGACTTGACGCTCAGGATTAAAACGCAAAATGATTGCGTAGCTGCGGCGGCTGTATTCTAAAGTGTAATTCGTACTGATTGTTTCCCCGCTTTCTAAATTAATAGCACTTTGAAATCCAACTCGAAAGCCTCCGTAAACTTGCTGGACAAGTCCAAAAGAGAGGACTCTCAAATCTACTAAGCGATCGAATAAAAACGGCGATATACCGTCCCGCCCCACCTGGGTATAAGTCACGTTAAACCCAGTGTAATCGAGGAAAGGGCGGGAGAAATGACCGAACTGCCCTTGAATGCCGACACTGCCGGCGAGCGAATTTTGTCTGTCGCCGCTGCTGTAATAAGTACCAACTCCCCGGAGTCCCAAGGCCAGTTGCAAGAAAGGAACCACCGGCGTCCGCGTATACCTCAAACCCTGGGTGGGAGTGCGGGGCAGCGGTTCGCCCTCCCACAGGTTGAAGCCGCGGCTCAAAGCGAAGCTAACTTGGGAACGGCCCAGATCGATGCGGTTGTTTTCCCGCACTGGTTCGAGCAAGTCTGCTCGATCGGTGTCAGCATTAATAAATTGATACCCGGCTTGGTAGCTGAGATTGATGCCCGTGCGTCCGAGTGGGATGACTGGGGAAGTGAGGACTGCCCCGAGGCTGCTTTGCACGGTTTGATAGCCCAGAGAACCGTTAAACAGCCGATCGCGATAACTGTATTCTGCTGCCAGAGTGTGAGTGCCGATCGACTGCCGCAGGCGCAAATTTCCCCGAAAGCTGTCTTCCGGCAAATTCGGGAAATTCTCAAAACTCAGAAATATTGCCGATCCGTCCAGCCTGGTGCGCGGGCCGAGACTAGCGCCCAACCTCGCTTTCAGCCCGTAGCTGTCGGGAGAAAACGGATTACCGCCGTTCTCTGCCACGAGTCGCTGCAAGTAAATTTGGGGCGTCAGGGTCAGCCGCACCGGCCCGTTTTGCAAGACCTCAAAACCGCACTCGGCATACAAACCGCCTCTGTCTCCCCCGTCGTAGCCAAAGGTCAAACAAGGGCCGTTTTGCTGCCGGCTGTCAAACACTTGCCTGCGGGGATACACGGGGATTTTCACCCGGTTGTCGAACACCAAGCGGGGTTTAGTTGTGACCAATTCCTCAGCCGTGGGCGAAATCCTTCTAATCGTCGCCCTCCTGGCCCTGTATTCAAATTCCGGCGGGGAAAACGGGTCGTTAGTAATCCGAATGTTGGTTGCTACCCTCGCGCCGTCTGGCAGCAGTTCGATCCGTTCTGCTTCAAAGCGGATGCGGTTGACGGCGCCGACCACTTGGGGGGCTGCTAGCTGTCCGCCGCCGCCGATAGTGACTGTAGCTGCGCCGGGGGATTTGACTCCGCGCAGGGGCTGCTGGCTGGTAATTCGATCGCTCAGCGGCTGTTCGAGAATCGTCCCGGCACTGATATCTGTCGGCAGTGTGGGGGTCAATTCGCTACCTGCTGCGGGCAGGAATATTTCGCCCCTGGCTTGTTCGACTGCGCCGCTGTTGAGGCCGAGATTGAACTCCATCCGCTGGCCGCGCACTACTTGCTGGCCGCGGGTATAGGCCACATTGCCGGATGCTACCACTTGGCGGGTGACTAAGTTGACGATCGCCCGATCGGCATCAATCACAGTTTGCCGGAACCGCACAACGACATTACCAACCGCCGTCACAATTTGCTGCTTGTCGTCGAATTCTTGGCTGTCAGCCTTAACTTCGATAGTATCGGCCGGAGTCACCGGAAAAGGCACCGTCCGCTGAGAAGGTGCGGTGCGGACTCCCGGCGGCGCGGCTGGTTTAGGCTTCGGTGTCGGCGCGGCGGGTGTTCTGGGTGCGGGGGCGGTTCCCGGTGCGGGAATGTCGAACTGCTGTTGCCCGCTGGGTGCTGGTTCCGGCGCGGGTTCGGGAACGGGAATTTCAGCAGGTTCGGGAGAGTTATCTTCTAACTGCCGGCCTTGGGCCTGATACCAACTTTCCTGCTTTCCGGCAAGATTTCTCTCCTGTTTTCTCTGCGCCTCTGCGGTTCGTTTCCGATTGCGAACGGCAATGGCATTTTCTACCGAACCCAATTGGTAAGCCGTAAACGAGGAATCTGGCTGAGTTTCCGCAGTTTCGGGTTCTACCGCAGGGGCCTGACGCTGAAATCCCAGAACTGCCTCGCCGCTTTCCACTTCCGCTAGGGGGTCGGCGATTTCTGGAGGCCGGTCGGTGGCTGGGGTGGTGCCGAGGAGTGTGGCTGCGGGTTCTGCTGGGGCCGGTATGGGTTCTGGCTGAACGATATCTGGGCTTGGTTCCGGTATTTCTGCGGGGTTGCTGCGGGTGTCTCCATCGCCGGCCGCGACAGTGAGGGCGACTTTTTTTGGCTTTGCGATGTAGATGATGCCAGGGGGTTCTGGCGGCGGTACCGGATAGGGCATAGTTACAACAGGTGAGTCATCCGATTTTAGATTTTAGATTTTAGATTTTAGATTTTAGATTTTATAGGGTGCAAATTATTGAAAATTTTTGCATCTAAAAGGCAACTGTTTAGACATTAATCTGACATCTAAAATTTGCAGTGGCTTTGGCGCGCCGAAATATGGCTGATTTGAGAACTTGCTTTCGCCACAAGATAACCTCGCTGCTGGTGCGAGGTCAAGTTTTGTGCGACTAATTTTTGCGAGTTTGCGGGCTAGCTGGGGGGCTGCGGTGGCGTACCCCCCAGCAAGCGGGCGAGATAACTTGTTTATTCCATGTCTCTGCGGTTGGGGTTCCGGGCTGGGTCATTGGACAAAAATCCAAATATGAACAGGGAAACAAAAAATAAAACAACTACATTAACTACGATTTTGAGGGTTAGCACTGTGGGAGTCTCCAAAGATGGCATAATACTGAGCTGATTTGCTGCTGTTGCGGCAACTTTTTTATCATAAGCTAAAGATTAGTCAATTTTATCTTTGCTTTTGAGGATTTTTGGCAAGTTGATTTTTGCCCAATTCCAGAGTTGCTCGGCGATGTTTTCTAGCCGCAGCATGACTCGATCGAGCCATTCGAGCACTTGTTCTAGCGGGTGCTTAATGTATCCCATCGATTCTGCTTTTGTTTCTAAGTATTCGCCCTCGGGTTGGACGCCTGCGCTGTGATTTTTTGGTTCAGCAGCAGCGCGGGTGGCGGGGGTGGCGGGGGTGTATCTGCTGGTTTGCGCGGTGATTGCTGCTGGGGTTTGACTGTTTTGTGGGGTGTTCGGGTTTGTGTTTTTTGGCACTTGGGTTTCCGGCGCGCGCCCTGGGGTTGATTCTGCTGCGAGTGCAGAGCTATTTTTTTGAGTAGCTGCTAAATCAGATGCTGTTTGGGGTTGACTTTTTGGGCTTTTTGCGAGCAAGCTCTGTTTTAGCTGCCCGAGCATCCGGTGAAGTGCTTCGGGGTAAGGGGAGATTGAGACTGCGGTCGATCGACCTTCGGGCAATTCTCCTAATTCTGCAATCTCCTGCTTGACTTTTGGGCTGCTTTGTGATATTACGCTTTGAGCTGCTGCCTCGGGTTCGGAACTGCCGTCGATTAAATGCTGCGGTGCTGCTTCCCCGAATAAGTCTTGCCAGTTCAGCCACGGTCGATCGGCCTCTGGGCTGTTTTGCGTGTTTTCTTGTTCTTGTCGCTGTTTCAAATAATACTGAATTGCGAGTGATTTCTCCGTATTATCACTGGCTGCCGTTTCTTTGCCCAAAAGGTGGTCTACTGACGACCAAATCATTTGTTCGATGTTGCGAGCGTATTTTTCGAGGATGTCGCGGGCTGACAAATCTAAATTGGTTTCGGTGCCGGATGTATTAATTTTGACTCCGGATTTTTCTATGGGTTGGGCGATGTTTTTTGCCTGTGGCGGCAGGGTAAATTCTTCGAGGTTGACGGCGGCGCGATCGAGTAATGTAACAAAGGAGAGAGGATTAGCGGGTCGATCGAACTTGCTGTTAAAATTAGTTTCTAGTTTTGGGGTATTGCGGTCGATCGAATTTGATGCGGCAAGGGACTGCTGTGCGGTTTTTGCTTCGAGCTGGGCGCGGGCTGTTTGGACTAGGATTGAATTGCGGTCGATCGCTTTTTTAACTGCGAGGATTGATTCTCCAAACTGATTTCTTTTGAGAGCAACCGGGCTCGTCTGAAGCCATGCCATCAATTCCCAAAAATGACGCACCGGCGGCAACTGCGCTTTTTTGGCCGCCGACTCCAAACCGAGATTAAATTTTAATTCTTTTTGGGTAATTTCCCGCCGTTCGGGCCCGGTGTTGGCAATTTCCCAAGTTATGCAACCTTCGAGCATTTCCTGCTGTTCGGGTGTCAAAATATCTAATATCTGATTTTCTTTTCCCACCAATACTAAAGTGCGGGCTGGGATAAAACTGGCGATTCCCTCAACTTTCGGTTGCGGTTTTAATTCAGTTTTAGCAAGCGGGTGTTCTAAGACGGAAGCGGTTTGATGCTTGGCGGTTTGTCCGCTAAAATTGATTGCCGGAGGTAAATCGTTAACAGTATTTCCCTGATTTATTAACAGCGGGAAGCTGGCTAAAGTTTTCGCAGTTTGCGACGAGTTTAGTAAATTTTCGGCTAGGTGCAAAATTTCGGCGATCGAACTTTCCTCGGAAACTTCCCCCTGATACCAATTTTGTGACAAATCGGGGTTTTCGTCGCCGCCAAATTCTTGCAGTTCCGGTAAATCTACTTTTTGACTTGATTCCCGCAACTGTCGGCCCAACATTCGGGAACTTTGCACCAGCAAATAAGCTGGATAAAGCAGAATTTGGGTGGCTGTGAGAGTTGCTTCTTTAATTTGACGCCAAGTTCGATCGCAATTGTCAGCGACTTGGCGGGACTGTTTCGATATAAAATTTAATAATCGGCTTTGGTATGGCCCGTAGTAACCGTTGGACATAAGTTTAATTATTGAATTCAGATTTTTGATTCGCGCCGGAATTGCTGAATATTGCTGTAAAATCAAAGCGAGATCTTAATCGCAGCTTCAAACCCTCTGAAACCTTTATTTCTTCGCGTCCTTGGCGTCGGGGCGGTTCAATCCGATTTTTGATTAATACACAAGTTTTATTTTAGCGAAATATGAGCGCTTCTGTGTCACCTGCTAGCAACAATATTTCTGCCACTGTGGAGAAGTTGCGCCGCCTCAGTCAAGTGGAGGTTCAGTCTGGTTGGAGGTACTGCGATTCTGACTCGGCTGTCTCTTCGGTAAATAATTGTAACAGCCCTGTTGCCGAACTTAACGAAAAAGGACATATTGCTTGGCCGTCGGGGAAGCAAGTTTTGTATCTGGGCCAGCAATTTGTAATTCCTGACAATTTGCACGGCTATCCTGTGGTTGGTTTGCGGTTGCTGCTGGGATTGACTTGGTGGGCAGAAGATGCTCAAATTTTTGTCAACGGCGAGTTAGTCGGACGGGGAGATTTATTTGATTTTGCCGATCGAGTTTTGTTGAGTTCGTCGGCAAATCCCGGAGATGAATTTTTAGTTATTTTGCGGTTGGTAAGTCCTGGTCACGATAGCGGTGCTTTAGTGCGATCGATTTGTTTGTATGAAGCTGCTGATTATTGTTGTTTCGATCCGGGTT
>JAICRN010000187.1 GCA_025937335.1 Microcoleus sp. TY_ISSM_2_bin.22 | reverse complement strand
GCTGCTAATTGCTTGAATCGTGTATACGAGAAGGTTTCGCCCTTTAACTTTATCTTTGTACTTTGGCAATTTTGGGCGACCCGTGAATTTTGAAGAATCAACTTTGTAAGCTTTAACGGCTTCAAAAAACGATTTCCAATTCTTGTCTAGCACCATCAAGATTTGCTGACTTACTTTAGCAGGCAAAGCCTTATATGCTTCGTGAGACTTCATCAATCGGTTCATTTCGTTATAACTGACATAACCCCATCCATAAATAAAGCTCTGACGAATGACGTAATTTGCGGCATTGTAGAGGTTTTTGGACTTGAAAGCTAGGGAGTCAATTTGGGCGAAACGGTGTTCCGTTGATTTAATGATGTGCCTCTCTGTTAGTTGCATTTGAGATTTGCGTTTTTTGGGCTATGCGTATTCCTTATTCAACACTCACAACAATATATAGCAAAACCATTTGATTTGTAAACAATGGATTCAATCATCACAAACGTTTCAGGTCGTTCTACATTCACGACTCAAATAGACTTGCTATAATACCATTATTGTTGATAATTGCTTATAAAGTCAATGAAGTTTTACAATACTTTAATTCCTGATGAGTTACGCAACGGTATTGTTAAATCCAACGGGGTTGCCGATATCTCCCCCTTTGGCTTGTGACAGTTGATCTATCAGTTTGATATTACTCCCAGTAATTTTCCCAATCATCCTTAAAAGCTTGCCGCAATCTCTGCATATACGCATCAGTCTTAATCTTCACCATCCACAGATTATTAGCACTGCTGCCTCCCTTGCACACAACACCTTCATCCACACTGTATTTCCCCTTGCGAACATCGTCCATAAACTTGCCCGTCAGTTGGCCGCGATAAATCACTCGCGCAATATTTAATTTACCAAAATCCTGAATAAACCGATCGGGAACAACCATACCGCCCTCAGTTTCCACATCAAAAAGCACCAATTTTTTGCGATCGTTCTTTTGGTGCATTCCCGCAAACGAGTTAGCACCAAAAAACTCTGTAAACACAGTAATTTCAGCACACTGATACTGTTCGTTCTCTCGAAATATAGACTCTAACGGACTAGCAAAGTCTCTTTTAAATATTTCCGGTGCTTCTTCTAAACCTGGATGTGCAGCATTAAATTCTGCAATTCCCATCTCATCCAAATCAAATCTACTGCGGCGCGTACCAAAAGCATACCAACCGAGTTCAACTTCCCAAACCCAATGCAAATTAGTGCCATCGTACTTCTCAAAAGCTACACATTGTTCGTTAGGGCAATTTTTACTATCTGGAATTTTGGGATAGGCAAGTTGAATTCTTGTCATATCAATCACTCATAAGAAAACCCTTTTGTAGTGAGGATTTTAGTCGCTATTAAGCTGTTGTGCATTTAAATTGCATGGAAAATAATTTTTCACTCTTGTGAGGCGGGCAGGTTATCCTGCCCTCAACATATAGTTTAAATGCACAACAGCTTACCTAAAAATATTAAGGTTTGACTAAAACCCTCACTACAAACTTTATGTGGTTTTTAACAGTTTCCCCCCTTCCCCTTCACTTCTAAAAATCTCTCAATTGAGCAGTTTGAACTGCTACTTCTTTAATCTGGGCACCGCGGCGCACCTTCAGTTTCAGAATTTGACCGATTTTGCTGTTGTCCACCAAACTTTGCAACTGTTCTGCCTCAGTCACTTCCTCACCGTCAATTTGAACGATGACATCTCCCTTGCGAAGCCCTGCTTTCTCAGCAGGGGTATTGGGCACAACTCGCATCACTAACACCCCCTTAACTTCCGGCACCATCAAAGGAGCATTGGGGTCAGAATTATTCTCTCTGGCCATTTCAGGAGTCAAAGCAATCATCTGAATGCCCAAAAACGGATGGCTGACTTGTTCTCCCTTGGCTAGCTGCGCGTAGATGGCCTTGGCTTTGTCGATCGGAATCGCAAAGCCAATACCCATTGCGTCGGCTCGAATCGCCGTGTTGATGCCAATCACTTCTCCTCTGCTGTTTAACAGCGGGCCGCCGGAATTGCCGGGATTGATGGCGGCGTCGGTTTGAATGAAATCAAGGCGCTTGTCGGGAATGCCGACGGCTGCACTGGAGCGTTTGAGGGTGCTGATAATGCCCAAGGTGACGGTGTTGTCAAATCCGAGGGGGTTGCCCACGGCGATCGCCCAATCTCCCACTTTCACCGCGTTGGAATCTCCTAGGGCTGCCACGGGCAAGTTAACACCCTTGGTATTAATTTTGACAACTGCCAAATCTGTCACTTCGTCAGTACCTTGCACTTCTCCTGGAAATGTCCTGCCGTCGTTTAAGGTGACAGTCACTAGATCGGCTTTGTCAACTACGTGAGCGTTGGTTAAAACAATCCCGCTTTTGTCAATAATGAAGCCCGAACCTTGACCGCGCAAGCGTTCTTGTCTGGGGGTCAGGCTGCGTAAATCTTCTCCCAAAAATCTGCGGAAGAAGGGGTCTTCCATTAAGGGGTCGAGGTTGCGACTGACAGTGCGCTCGGTATCAATCCGGACAACGGCCGGCCCGACTCGATCGACGGCCGCCGTCACAAAACTGCCGGTATCCCCCGGGAGTTCCGAGCTCCGCAGCGCTAACAGTGGCGGATTCGGGGGAGTGGCTGGGAAACTCTGGAACTGTAAGTTGGGCGGATTTTTGCCGTCAGCGGCTGTAGCGGGTGCAGCATTGATTGTTAAAGCACTCAAAGCGATGGTCATTCCTAAAATTAGGGCGAACCAACGAGCACCGATTCGACGAGGTGCGGGGCGAAAAAACTTAAATAGTTGCATAGCGTCAATCTTTGTTAGTCTGGGTTAGTCTGGTAAAGGTGTGCGATCGTGCGGACTCAATAATCTGCCACTATGAAGATCCTAAATATATTTTGACAGTTACAATACATGAGTCACGAGCCCGCACCAACTCACCCTATTCTGAATTCTAACTTTAAAAAATTCCCTAGTAATACCAGTTTCAAAAAAAGAATGCAACTCTAGGCCAGTGGGCCCAACCATTACGAAATCACTCATTCCCAATCTAAAATCTCAAATCTCAAATCTAAAATGGTATAACCCCGATGATTCTATCTGAGACTTCTACTGACAAATCCTTGCCCTCAAATTCCCAGCACCCTCACGACGATCGATCGGCACACCCTCACCATCACGATGAAGAATCCATGCGGCGGCTGGTAAATCGCTTGTCTCGGATTGAGGGACACGTCCGCGGCATTAAAACAATGGTGCAAGAAAACCGTCCTTGTCCCGAAGTTCTCGTGCAAGTTGCTGCGGTTCGAGGCGCGCTCGATCGCGTAGCGAGAATCATTCTTGACGAACACTTAACAGAGTGCATTGCCCGAGCCGCTAAAGAAGGTAATATCGATACGGAAATCGAAGAGTTGAAAGCGGCTTTGGATCGGTTTTTGCCTTAGCCGCTGCCAGTTTTTACATTCATATAACAAAACCTGCAAATTAGACACAATTTGCAAGCTATGATTTCTGACTAATTTTTTAAGCATCTTTCAAAAACCCGGGAAAAACCTCAAATCTTCTCCCCCTCACCCCCATCGTCACAACATCTAATTTATATTCTCTGCAGTTTATGATAGCGCGTTTTGTTAAAAAAGAATTAGTCTGATTTGTCGTGACGACGCAAGTCTTCAAAATATTCACAGATTGACTGCAAACAATTAGATGAGCGGTGATTAATCCGACGTGGTACGAACAGTCTAGACTTTCGTCAGCTTGGCTTTAAGCTGGTATCTGACTGTTGCGTAAACGGCTTTATAGGAAGCTTCAATGCTGTATTCCTGCTGCAACCACTCTTGAATTTCTCCATAGCTTTTAAAGCCTTTCTGGGGGTCGCTGAGGCGCATTGCCAAACTAGCGCGGGCTAGAGGAGGAATGGCCGGCTTGCGGCCGCCGCTGTGCTTTGTTTCGAGGAGTCCTTCGAGTCCGTCAGAGCGGTACTTTCTCAGCCACCGCTGCACAGTTATTCGATTGACCCCGATCGTCATTGCCAATTCTTTAACTGTCTTAACGTGACAAATTTTGAACAGGTAAAGTGCTTGAATTTTTTGAAAGCCGCTTGCCGTTTTTTGTTCAGTTAACAGGTTTTTTAGTTCTTCAATTGTCTCTGTGATGTTAAGTTTACATACTCCAGCCATATCAATTACCTCACGATTCCCGTTCTACAATACCTTTGTTTGACTTGACAAGGGAGCAAAATCCGCTCCTATCCTAAATGCTCGCCTTTTGTTTGCAATGAAGCAATACAAAAGCGATCTCATTAAACTTTTTCAGTGCTGGAGGCACTCTGACACTCAGAAACCGGGTTTTTTTAACCGACAGCAAAGGCTGCAACGAAGTATTTTGCTAAAAAATCCGGTGTCTCGGTCAGTTGTGTATTTTATGGACAAGCGTCATTGCTGATACTAATATCAGTTAACCGATCGACTGTAAAATTAGTGCCAATATGTGACTTTTAAGGAATACCATTTATTCTCTTAATGTTTTAAACATATATCATGGTTTTCCTGGTATTTATTGGTAATTTTTGCGAAGGTATTGGCGATTTTTAGTCATTAAATGCTAGCAAACAGGCTTGGTCTGTACACCAGCGATCGCATTTTATACAGACATTTCCCTACTCTCAGAAGTGCATTTCTGGCTTTCGCTGTGGGAGAAATCCCGATCTATAAACACTCTCATGGGTCGGAGCGGGTAGCGCCGAGTGACGTTGCAACCGACTTTTTTGCCTCGGGCAAGTATCTGTGAAACTACTTGCTCGATCGCCAGTTGAGTAAAACACGGCGAGGGTGGCATTGTGAATTTTCTAGCATTACAGTAACAGTACCTGCTACTTTTCCCCACTTGCTGTGATCGAAACGGTAGTTTCTATGTGATACTACTAACATTTATTCGTGATCGTTGTCACAGTAATACTCAGTAAACTCAACTATCCACAAAAAGTTATGGATTAGATCGCACTTTCCACCTATAGTTTTTAGGCTTTAGTTAGGAAGTGCGATCGACATTGTTGTTCAAAATTTGAAATGTTTATTTTTAATCAAAGGGAAAACAGAATCCGTCCTGGACGCAAAAACCCGGTTTCTTCAGGTCATTTGGTCATATACGCTCGATCGTAACAACGATCGAGCGATCGGGTTTTTTTGATTAGCGTCCGTCCAGGACTGAGAATGCAGCTTTGTCGTTCACACCCTCCCCAAACCGTCTAATTTATTCTCAAACCTTGCAGATTGAGGCATCTCTCGCGCTGGGTGCGAATCTTTCAGAATCTAAAATCTAAAATGGCAGAACATCCGGTGCAACCAGCTTACTGAGAGTATTCTTCATTTAAAAGGTGTAGAGAAGCCATAATGAACGTTGACGAACTGCTCAAGCTATACGCAATAGGAGAAAGAAATTTTAGCGGGGTCTACCTGCACGAGGTTTACCTCTACGAAGCAGAATTGATTGGAGCCAATCTGTATGAAGCCGACCTGATTGGAGCCAATCTCAGAAAAGCCAAACTCAACAGAGTCAACTTTGGCAAAGCCAATTTGTGCAAGATTAATTTGAGCAAAGCAGACTTAGGTGGAGCCGACCTCACAGAAGCACTTTTAGCTGAAGCTAACCTGAATCGAGCTGAGTTGATCGGAGCCAATCTCAGCAAAGCAGACTTGAGCAGAGCTTCCCTGATCCAAGCAACTTTAATTGGAGCCAACATATCTCGGGCAACACTCTGCCGTGCAGACCTGCACGGAGTAAATCTTTATGCAGTAAACTTGCGCAGGGCGGTTCTGACAGAATGCGATTTAATTGGGGCCAACTTGAGCAAAGTAGACCTCAGCGGAGCAGACTTAATGGGAGCAAGCCTAATTAGGGCAGACTTGACTGAAGCGATTTTAAGTGCCTCAGACTTAAGCGGAGCAAACCTATTGGGAGCAAACCTGACAAAAGTCAACCTGAGCGGAGTATATCTTAAGGGTACAACGATGCCCGACGGCACGATTCACGACTAATTTATTTGTTAATTTTTATGGTTGCCGAGAACAGCGGCTAAAGGGTAATGAGCTTTTCATTACCCTAATTTATTGGTAGGGAAGTGTTTATTTGACACTCAGGTAAGGCGGATAACTTCGGGAGCCTCCCATTTTTGTAATGTAGCGATTTTCGCATATCGGGCTGACCCCTGCCGCATTCTAACTGCATATTGAGCCAATTTTTAGTTTAAAGTTGTATCAACTGCAATGCGCTAACTTTATCGCCCATTCATTAAAACATATTAAAAAATCCCAGATAATCGATCGAGTTTATCTATAATTGAAACATTAAAAAAACTCACCAGAACCCTATCCGCAAAGCGTAAGGATTCAGGTCATGAAAAAAGCATTAAAACCTATACGGTGTAACCATTTGGTCGAATAATCATCAAATATCCATTCTTATTAATAAACCATGAAAGCTTTTATTTTCGTACAAGAATGAGAATTAAGCTGTTGATTTAGCGAATGCTTGAATTCTAGAAGTCCTTCTGTGACTACGTTTCAGATACATGAATCCTTACCGCAAAGCTGCTTGCGCTGCAACCAGATTGACTTTTCAATCATCCCTCTATAGGGAGTATTCATACTCATGTATTTCAATCGGAGGCATCAACGATGAATCATTTGATTAGGTCTATTGGCAGTTACGAGATTATAGAAGAAATTCAATCAGGTGTCAATAGTGTAATTTATCGGGCAGCGATCGCGGGCACAAACAAGGGGGCGATCGTCAAACTCCTCAAATCCGAGTATCCCACCCTCGAAGAAATTACCCGATTCAAACACGAATATCAAATATTACAGCATCTAGAGAATCTAGAAGGAATTGTTAAACCCTATAGCCTAGAAACCTATAAAAACGGTTTAGCGCTCATTTTAGAAGATTTTGGGGGAGAGTCGCTAAACAATCATCTGATTGCTAAAAAAATTGAATATAGCGACTTTTTCAAAATAGCAATTCAGATCGCATCAGCCCTAGCCGAAGTGCATAAAAAGCACGTCATCCATAAAGATATTAAACCCCAAAATATCCTAATTAATCCAAAAACAGGCGAGGTCAAATTGGCTGACTTTAGCATCGCTACGCGCCTAGAGCGAGAAAACGCGGCTGCCAGTCATCCTCATTTTTTAGAAGGCACCCTCGCTTATATGTCGCCGGAGCAAACTGGCAGAATGAATCGCTCGATTGATTACCGCACCGATCTTTACTCGCTCGGCGTAACATTTTATGAAATGCTAACAGGAGTTCTACCCTGCACGAATACCGAACCTCTGGAATTAGTTTACTGCCATATCGCCCAAAAAATTGTCCCGCCACAAGCGCTGAATTCTGCAATTCCTCTCGCTATTTCCGACATCGTAATGAAATTATTAGCCAAAAACGCTGAAGACCGCTACCAAAGCGCTGAAGGGCTAAAATTTGACTTAGAAACCTGCCTGGTAAAACTACAGGATACCGCATCTATTGACGAGTTTGTGGCTGGAAATGCCGATAAAGCCAGTCAATTGAATATACCGCAAAAGCTCTACGGTCGGGAACCCGAAGTTACTAAGCTTCTGGAAACCTTCGATCGCGTGGCGAATGGCACCACCGAATTAATGCTCGTTTCCGGTTATTCCGGGATAGGCAAAACCGTTTTAGTGAATGAAGTTCACAAACCCATCGTGCGACAACGGGGTTATTTTATCGCGGGTAAATTTGACCAGTTCAAGCGAAATATTCCTTATGCTTCCCTAATTCAAGCATTCCAGTCCTTAATTCTGCAACTGCTAACTGAAGGCGAAGCAGAAATTCATATTTGGAAAGAAAAACTATTATCCGCTTTAGGCATTAACGGGCAAATTATCGTTGACGTTATTCCGGAAGTCGAACTGATTATTGGCAAACAGCCACCCGTGCCAGAACTAGGGGCAACTGAATCGCAAAACCGTTTTAGTCGAGTATTTAAACAATTTATTGGCGTATTTACAACCCAAAAACATCCCCTAGTTGTCTTATTAGATGACTTGCAGTGGGCGGATTCGGCATCCTTGAAATTGATTGAACTGCTGATGACCGATACGGATAGCCAATATTTATTGCTAATTGGCGCGTATCGAGATAACGAAGTTTCTCCGACCCATCCGACTATTCAGACGATTGAAAAAATTCAACAAGCGGGTGCAACGGTCAATAATATCGTACTAGGCCCGTTACAAATCGTTCACATCGAAGAATTAATCGCCGATACTTTAAATAATGAATCATCGGTGCGATCGGACTCTCTGTCTGTAGAGACGCGAAATTTCGCGTCTCTACTGTTGAACAAAACTCAGGGAAATCCTTTCTTCTTAACTCAATTGCTCAAAACTCTTTACCAAGAAAAATTGTTAAATTATGAGTTATATTTAGGGGCGTGGCAGTGGGACATCAAGCAAATTCAAGCCATCGGCATTACTGATTTGAATGTTGTCGAACTGGTCGCGAGAAATATTCGCAAACTGTCGCCAGATACGCAGAAAGTCTTAAAACTTGCGGCTTGTATTGGCAATATGTTTAATTTAGACGTCCTGGCGATCGTCAACGAGCAATCTTCTTTAATAACGGCTGCACAATTGTGGTCAGCACTTCAGACTGGGTTGATTTTACCTTTAAGCAATGAGTACAAAATTCCCCTGGTATTTAGTCAGGAAGAAGCAGGGAGATTTACCTTAACCGATGTCAAAGTTGACTACAAATTTCTGCACGATCGCGTCCAGCAAGCTGCCTATTCACTAATTCCTGAAGCCGAAAAGCAAGCCACGCACTTAAAAATCGGTCGGTTGCTGTGGCAGAAGACAGAAAAAAT
>JAICRN010000629.1 GCA_025937335.1 Microcoleus sp. TY_ISSM_2_bin.22 | reverse complement strand
ATGGGAGCATTGAAAATCAAGAACATTGGGTTTTAAATGTGACTTTTAATGAGGATAAATCTCGCGTCCGAACATTTAATAGCTTGCAGAAACTTGGCTGTGCTCAGACGGATGGCCCTTAATGCCCTCAATCAAGAAACCACCCTATTGCGTAGCTTGAGACAAAAAAGAAACCGGGCAGCCATGAGTGATGAGTACATGATGGTTATTCTCAAATCCTTGTGTCAAGACTGATTGAGATGCTCTTACCCTGCCAAGCAAAAGGGATTACCGTATGGGTGAGCAGCAATTAACGTAAATCCCTATTAGGAATTGAAACGTACAGGAGCAAGCGGTTTGCGACTGCTGAGAAATTAGACACGAAAAACCTCTAAAATCAAGGCAGAGCTCTAGAAATGCGTTCTCAGGCAGAGCCTGGGAACGAGAGTTTTATTTGCGTTCATCTGCGTTCATCTGCGGTTAAAAATTCAAAATATTAAGAAAAACTACAATTTGTGTTTGCGTCACTCAAAATACGCTAGCGTCAAAAGTATTAAATCATACCAAAACCAGAAGTTGCTCGAAAATGCAATAAAAATTAACCTAGAAAAAGTCTAGAAAATGGTATTGAACTGATTGCACCAAGAGCAATGGAAAATAATTTTTCTGTTGGAGGCAATATGAACGAAAAAGTCCTTGGGGCCACGCGGAACGTTGCAATTGTTGGCCCTTATTTAAGCGGTAAAACCTCACTGCTCGAAAGTTTGCTGTCCGTGACAGGGACAATTACTCGCAAAGGAAATGTCAAAGATGGCAACACAATAGGTGATAGTGTGCCAGAAGCACGCGATCGCCAAATGAGCGTAGAAGTAAACGCGGCCACTGCTGAATATGAAGGCGTCCGCTTCACATTTCTTGACTGTCCGGGTTCGGTAGAATTCGTCCAAGAAACTTACAATGCGCTGATTGGTGTGGATGCGGCAGTCATTGTTTGCGAACCCGTTGCCGATCGCACTTTAACCCTCGCACCCCTGTTTAAATTCCTCGACGATTGGGAAATTCCCCACCTAGTTTTCATCAACAAGATCGATCGGGCTTGCACAGACGAAACCACTTGCGGCAGCAACTTCACCGACGTGCTCGACGCGCTCAAATCCGTTTCCAGCAGACCAATTGTACCTCACCAATATCCGATCGGCAAAAACGAACAAATCATCGGTTTTATCGATTTAGTAACCGAACAAGCTTACCACTACCATCCGGGCGCCGCCGCAGATCCCGTCCCGCTTCCAGAACACCTCAAAGCACAAGAAAGCGCAGCGCGGCAGCAAATGCTCGAAGAATTGGCGAATTTTGACGACCATTTACTCGAAGAATTGCTCGAAGAAATCAATCCCGACGCCGAAGAAATTACCCGCGATTTAAAGATGGAATTAGGCGCAGATTTAATCGTGCCAGTATTCATCGGCATCGCCGAACAAGATTTCGGCGTGCGGCCTCTGCTGGAAGCTTTGCTGAGGGAAGCGCCGACACCGGAAACTACAGCCGATCGCCGCGGCATTATACTAAGTGAAAACAAAGTTCTGGCTCAAATCCTCAAAACCTATTACACGCCGCAGGGAGGCAAACTATCGTTAGTGAGAATGTGGCGGGGGACGCTGGCAGACGGATCGAATTTGAACGGCCTTCGAGTTAACGGTTTGTACCGCTTGACCGGCCAGCAAACGCAAAGTTTGCAATCGGCCAGCGCCGGGGAAATTGTGGCTTTGGGAAGGCTAGAAGGCCTGAAAACAGGCGATACGCTGGCGCTAGACCGATCGGAAGAATTGCCAAAAGCCGACATCATCCCGCCTGTCTACGCACTGGCGATCGTCCCAGAAAAGCGCAACGATGAAGTTAAGCTGAGCTCCGCTTTAGCTAAATTGCTAGAAGAAGACCCATCTTTAGTCTGGGAACAGCACGGCGACACTCACGAAATTATACTTTGGGGTCAAGGCGAAATCCACCTGAAAGTAGCCTTAGACAGGTTGCGCCGCAAGTATAACTTGCCGATGGTAACTCACTTACCGCAAGTGCCGTACAAAGAAACCATCCGCAAACCAGCATCTTCCATCCACGGGCGCTACAAACACCAAAGCGGCGGACACGGACAGTTTGGCGACGTGTACCTGGACATTCAACCGCAGCCTCGCGGAGAAGGTTTCAGCTTTAGCGACAAAATAGTCGGCGGCGTCGTCCCAAAACAGTACATTCCCGGCGTGGAAGTGGGAGTGCGCGAGTATTTGGATCGCGGCCCGCTGGGTTTCCCGGTGGTAGACGTAGCGGTGACGCTGACGAACGGTTCTTACCATTCTGTGGACAGTTCCGAACAAGCTTTCAAGCAAGCGGCGCGTTTGGCGATGCAGGAGGGAATGACCAAGTGCGAACCGGCATTGCTGGAGCCGATCGCCAAAGTTGAAATTTGCGCTCCGAACGAGTGTACATCAAAGGTGTTGCAGTTGGTCAGCGGACACCGCGGTCAAATTCTCGGCTACGAAGGTAAAAAAGGCTGGAAGGGATGGGATGCAGTTTCTGCTTATTTGCCGATCGCAGAAATGCAGAATTTGATCGTAGAATTGCGATCGCAGACAATGGGAGTAGGATTTTTTAATTGGGAGTTCGATCGATTGCAAGAAGTGCCGGAACCTTTAGCTAAGCGGGTTTTGCTAACCACTGGCAGCAATGGAAACGGTAACGGTAAAAGTTAGTTAGCTGTCTTAAAAAACCCGGTTTCTTGAAGAAACCGGGTTTTTGCACGAGTTGCCATTAAAGTTTATTGCGATCGATCCCATTTACCTCACATCTTGCACCATTCTCAACAATAACAGGCTTTCGGGCCCGTTCCGCGAAGAGTGAATTTTCTAGCTTCACAGGCCCGAAAGCCTGTTCATAAAAAGCTTATTTAGAATGGTACAACATCTCAGATTTACCTGATTATTGAGTTAACTTACTTAACTCTGAAATAATGTTCTCTGCTAGCATTAACGCATTTCTCGCTTCTTTTTGTAAGTTAAATATAGTATCTTCATAATCAGCTTTATTCCTCATTTTTATCAAGCGAGTTATATCATGTCCGATCGATCAAATTTGTTGCTAAAATAAATCTGCCTGCTTGAGTTTTTTCAGCTTCAATTACTTCTAATTTAGTGTCTAATTCACCTGTTACTCCATAATTTATTTGAGTGGGCCTTGCCAATTTACTGGGTCTACCTGATTGCCCATATTCGGCTGTTTTTTGATATTGAATATTGTTAATTTTATGATATTTGAATGAATTTGATAATTTTTCTATATCCATTTTAGCATCGGGTTCACAAGCAAAATTTGGCTGAGATAGCTTGCGTAGAGAGGTTGATGCTTTTTCTTTTTGTTTTTCTACTTGCTTGTTTATTTGTTCAATACTTGATTTTTTTCTCGCTTCACTTTCTACGATTAACCATCTTTGCTTGACTTCTCCATAATCACTTTCTTTT
>JAICRN010000626.1 GCA_025937335.1 Microcoleus sp. TY_ISSM_2_bin.22 | reverse complement strand
TCAGCTCGATTTTTTTGTTTCTGCAAAAAGCGCGTTCGCAACTGCCAAAGCCAAGAAACAAAAAGAGTAACAAACGAAAAACACAAACCGATAACATCGGAATTTGCTGCTAAAAAATCCGGCTTTTCGCGATCGTAATAAGCCTGAGCGCCCTCATGTATTGGTAGAGCCAAACCGCCACTTCCTCCCGGCTGACCAATCACGGCCGCCAAAGAATTAGCAGCCACCAAATTGCGGCGGTGCTCGAACAAAATCCGCGTAATTTCCTTAACTATTACCGGATCTACATCTTCACGAACCAACAGACTAGCCTGCACCCCAATGCTAGGCAAATCCGCATCTGGTACAGCCGGCTCGGCCTTGTAAGTACCCTTAGGAATCAATTCAGCTTCCAGATAAGGCAACTTAATTTTCATCGCGGCTCCCTGATCGATTGCGACTAACTTTCCCTGCGTCTTTTGCAGCAAATTACTAACCAAATGGCTACCCGGAGGTAGCATCATAAAAATAGCATCAACCTCGCCGCTGGCAAACAGTTTAGTAGCCTCATTCCAAGAGCAAGGAGTATACTCAAAATCGGTGTTTTTTAAACCGTAATGTTGGCTCACAAACCAAAAAAAACTGTAAGAATCGCTGCCTTTAACCATCAGCGCAATATGTTTACCCCTCAAATCCGAAAAACTTTGAATTCCCGACTTTTCCGAAACAATTAAATGAAAAACCTCTTTAAACAAAGAAGCAATTACCCTCGCCGAAGGCACTGCCGCAGTATCGTTCTGAACAATAGCTAACTGAACCTGATTTGCCTGAAGCCGCTGCATATTTTCCTCAGCGCCTTGAGTCTCAACAATTTGAATCCGCAGGCGCGGATTATGTTGAAAAACTACCTCAGCAATTGCCTGTCCGAAAGGATAATAAATTCCTTTCTTGGTTCCCGTCGCCAGGGTTAATTCATAGACTCGCTGCTTGTCTTGGTGAAGCTCCCAACCAAAAGCTCCAATCAGGACAACACTTAATATAACAACGGGAAGCAGAAATTTATTTTGCATAGAGGTTGAGACTCGACCGAGAATAATGGCAAAATTAAACGTATTGTAGATAAAAATGAGAATTAGATGAACGAAATTGGATATGGAGGAGACTGGGCGAATGCGAGTCAATTCCTGGATGCCCTATGCCCAATTCCCCCTTGGGGGGGTGAGGGGGGGTTCCCCATGCCCCATCCGATTTTCAATGAAAATTATCAATCAATCAATCTAAAATCTAAAATCTAAAATCTAAAATTGTCCAATTTCCCATGTTAATATCCCTGAGAATTGAAAATTTTGCTCTAATTGACTGCCTAGACTTAGAATTTGGCCCGAGTTTGAACGTATTTACAGGCGAAACAGGCGCTGGTAAATCGATTATCCTAGATGCGATCGATGCAGTGTTGGGCGGGAAAGTCGATCGCCGATCGATTCGCACCGGAGCAACGCGGGCAATATTGGAAGCTACCTTTGAATTGGACAAAGCCGCAGCTTTGTGGCTGGGCGAGCAAGAAATTGAACCCATAGACGGAAATTTAGCCGTTTGCAGCCGGGAACTTAACGCATCTAGCGGTGCTCTGCGCACCAGATCGCGCTTGAACGGAATTCTCGTCAACCGCCAGTTAATGGACCAACTGCGCGATCGGCTTGTCGAAATTACCGCCCAAGGTCAAACCGTCCACCTCGGACAAGAAACCCTCCAGCGAGAATGGCTCGACCTCTACGGCGGCAAAAAGCTTGCTGAAGCGCGATCGATCGTCGCCGCCGCGTGGATCTGTGCCAGCAATGCCAAAACAGCCCTCAAACGCAGGCGTCAGTCGGAACAGCAGCGGCTGCAAAGACTTGATTTGTTAGAATACCAAGTCCGAGAACTCGGCGAAGCCCACATCGAAGACGCCGACGAACTCGAACAGCTAGAACAAGAATCAATCCGGCTGGGCCACGTCGTCGAATTGCAGCAGCAGAGTTACCAAGTCCACCAAGCCCTGTACCAAAACGAGGGCGACACCGCATCAGCCGCCGACTTGTTGAGCAAAGCCGAAGTAATTTTAAGCGACATGGCCGTTTACGATGTGCAGTTGCAACCAATCCTAGAAATGGTCAGCGATGCTTTAGCTCAAGCCACAGAAGCCAGCAGGCAAATTAGCAGCTACGGCGAACAATTAGAAGCAGATCCCGAAAGACTCGAAGAAGTAGAAGATCGGATTCGCGAACTCAAACAAATTTGCCGCAAATACGGGCCGCTCAAAGAAGCGATCGCCTACTACCAAAGCATCCAAAACGAACTGAACGAACTTTTAGAAGGAGGCGAGTCAATGGAAGCCTTAGAACTCGCATATCAGACCGCTTTAGAGCAATTAAAAGACGCTTGCAGCCACCTCACTACCCTGCGGCGCGAAGCAGCCCTCAAACTAGAAACGCACTTAGTAGGAGAACTTAAGCCGTTAGCAATGGAAAAAGTGCAATTTCAAGTCGAGCTCTTGCCTTCTACCCCAACCGCTAGCGGTGCCGACCAAATCGCCTTTTGTTTCAGTCCCAATCCGGGCGAACCCCTGCAACCCCTGGGCGCGATCGCCTCTGGGGGAGAAATGAGCCGCTTCCTGCTCGCCGTCAAAGCTTGTTTTTCCCAAATAGAAAGCGCCGGTACCCTGATTTTTGACGAAATTGACGCCGGAGTCTCCGGGAGAGTCGCCGGCGCGATTGCCAAAAAACTCTACCAACTTTCCGACAAACACCAAGTTCTCTGCGTCACCCACCAGCCGCTGATCGCTGCGATGGCTGATTTTCATTTTCGCGTCAACAAACAGACGATCGAAGCAGAACCGAGTATCGACGAACCCGCAGCCAATTCCGAACCATTGGAACGCACTGTAGTCAGAGTTGCCGCCCTCAACAGCCAGCAGCGGCGCGAAGAACTCGCCCAACTCGCCAGCGGCCGCTCAGCAACAGAAGCCATCGCCTTCGCCGAATCCCTGCTAGTCGAAGCCGCCGGATTGCGCAAAACTCAGTCGGCTAAACCCTGACGATACCCTCAAGCCGATCGGGGGGCCAAAAGACGGAGTTTTTTCATAGCCGGAGGTTACACTAAAAATATCAACCGCAAATTTTACAAAAAAAGCTGAAAGCCCCGTAATTTTAGTCGCGGGATGAAAGCTAAGAACAGAAAAATTGACAGAAATTCTAGTTAAAAAACACAATTGTGTAGATAAGGGCACACATCAGTAGCAACTGGTGGTGTCACAATTGCCAGTAGTCCCGCAAAGCCGTCCCTCTTTCAGCAGTCCTTCCTGCTTCACGCATTCGCGTTCCTGCGGGCGATCGGATCGAAGACCAGCAGAACCTAGTTAAACCAGGCACGCACAATGTCAAAATCAGTTAATAAACTATTTAAACAGGATTCGTATTCTCTAAAAAGAGTGCACCAATGCCACAGCAGCGTTACCGTCGCACCAGCAGTTCACCAGCAATCCCAACAGAATTGCCCTTGCCCTGTGGCCGGAG
>JAICRN010000649.1 GCA_025937335.1 Microcoleus sp. TY_ISSM_2_bin.22 | reverse complement strand
TGATTGGTTAAAGAAAGCTGAACCATATTACCGAAATAGTGTCTCAACAATTAAGCGCTGCTTCCCGGAGGTAGTGGATTATTTTGAAATGAGAATAACCCAGGGAATAGTGGCAGGCATTAATCACAAATTAAAAGTGCTAAAACGTTGTGCCTTTGGATTTAACAATTTTCATAATTTTGAAATACTGGCTTGGCTTATGTGGCATTTTTCTCACAATTTAGCACACTAAGTACGAAAGAACCGATATTCTATTGATTTTTCAACCAAATTGTTGTCCAGAATTGAATCCAATTGAGAGAATATGGGGTACATCAAACAAGAACTTAGTTGGACTATCTCAGAAAATTTAGATGAACTTAAAGAAAAAATTGGCACTTTTATAGTAAAAAATTAACAGAAAAAATAGCGTCTACAGCCGGATATAATTACATTTTATCAGCTTTAAATACTGTAGCCTAACTTTGAATAATTAGTCTAAGATAGAAAGATAAATTGCGATGGGAGAATCGATTTAAAGTTGCGAAACTCTGATCGGCCTAATTTGTCTATTCCTCTCAAAAACGGCTCTCGGTTTCAAGGCGATTCTCAACAATAACCACAGAGATCGCCATTCTCCTGGAGTTTCCTGCCGCTTCCACTGGCCCGGGCGACAGTACAGCATTTCGATCAAACAGCGGTGCTGGCTAATGTTCAGGCGATCGAACGCAATTCGGGCAGTGGGAAACTCCATCAAACTGCACCCAACACGATCGCGAAAACTCGACTCCAACTGAGATTTATTGCTCACCAATTCAATCTTAGCCACAGGAATAAAACATTTCTCTTCCATAATTTCTAGAGTCGCCGAATCGCAATCAATCAAACCTTGGGTTAAACGACCCTCAGCGCCCAATTCAACAACAGACGGTGCTAGCGAGTTCCTCGCTTTGACTGCCGCACTGCGAGGGAGCGCTTTTATTTTACCCTGCGATAAACTTGTCTCAAAGGCATATTTTGGCAAAATCTCTGCAGCAGTAAAACTCTCTTTACTGCCTTGATTTTCCACCGCAAAACTTGGCTGCTGTGTCAGAGTAACTTCAGCGCCACTTTCCGAAATGACAGTGGTTATACCCCAAAAACTTTTACCGCCAATATTTAATTGTACAACCCTGCGTAAATTGAACCATTCGTAAATGTCCGGCTTAGGAATGTCCACCAAAATCAGCAATGCAATCCCGATCATCAGCAGGTTGTAAGCGCTCCAAATCCATCCCAAACTCATTCCTTTTGACAAATATGCACTTTCTGATATTGACTGTACGGTGCCAACATTTTTAACTAAATTAATGTTTAAATTGTGCCACAAACTGACTGCTGTAGCTGCGAACAAGACAATCAAAGGCCATCCCAAATTCCAGTTAAAACTAAAGCGATCGCTCGCCATTCCTTTTGGCGTCACCTGAAACCCTTTCCCAAAGGGATTCAGCATGGAACTCACCACCGTCACCGCTAAAGGAATACACTGGACGAACGAATAAATATCGGACAGCAAAGCCGATCCAGATCTGCGGTTCAGCCAAGAAAACACAGTAAGTTGCACCAAATAGTAAGGCAGGAAAAAGTACAGCAATTCCCGCGCACTTGCCCGCAAAGGAATTATGCCGAAAAATGAATAACCTAAAGGTATCAACAGATATAAAACCTTGGTTAAACTGGTAAACCAGTGCAGCAATCCTTCCAAATGAGACAGCCTTTGTACGAATGTGAGACCGCGAATTGTTAAAGGATTGGAATCAATAAAAAATGCCTGAAGCGTGCCTCGCGCCCAGCGTAGTCTTTGATTTAGATGAGCCTCTATATTTTCAGCAGCCAAACCAGCACTCAATTTTTCATCTAAATAAACTAAGCGATATCCGGTTGCTGACAGCCGAATTCCGGTAAAATAATCTTCGCAGATTGAATCTGTGACCAAGCCACCCGCTGTTTCTAAAGCAGTTCGCCTCACTACAAAAGATGTACCGCAACAAACCACGCTGTCGGCGCTGTCTTTGATAATTTCAATTTGTCGGTAAAAGATTTCTTCTTCCGGCGCGAGCACATTTTCTAAACCTAAATTACGGGAGATGGGGTCGTGGTTGTAAAAGCTTTGCGGTGTTTGAACGAGGGCGATTTCGGGATTTTGAAAAAATCCAACTGTTCGAGTTAAAAAGTTTTTAGTGGGAATAAAATCTGCATCGAAAACTACAATTAGTTCTCCATGAGTTAGGGCTGTGGCATGGTTAATGTTTCCAGCTTTGGCGTGAATATTATCGGGTCTGGTTATATATTCGCATCCCAGTTCTCTTGCCAGCAACTTGATTTCATGCCGCTTGGTATCGTCGAGCAAATATACTTTTTTGTTGGGATAATCTAAAGCTTGACAGCCGATTACAGTGCGCCGTAATATAAAAGCCGGTTCGTTGTAAGTTGGGATAAAAATATCTACGGGCGGGGTGAAGTTTCCAGCTTCAACTGCAATTGCCATGCGATCGGCTTCTCGACGGCGGTCTTTCACTTTCAGCATTAAATACAGTTGAATGCTGGTGGTGAAAATCATTAACATTTCTAGGAAAAACAGCCCCAAACTAAAGATACCGTTGAGGGGATCGCTTAAATTGAGAGTAGCCAGCGATCGCCACAAAACGTAGCGAATGGTTAAAGCCAGAACTATTGCAACTACGACAGCGCGCGACCATTTCTGCGGTTGAGGCGAAATTTTAATTGCAGCTAAAGCAACAGAAACAAGCGCGACAGTCGGCACTAACAAATACATCTTGCTCGTAGCAGGCACTTGCAGCCACACAGGCGGGTTTTGCTGCCAAGTGTTGATTGTGGCAAAAATGCCGCTGACAGTGCCTTCACGCGCAAACCAGGCTCCGGCGATCGCACCTGCGAAAGCAACCGCCCCCAAAACGACTAGCGTTGCCGCTGGCACCCGCGAAATCCGCCAACAGCGACGTTTCAAGTCTTGAAGGTCAAATCTTGAAGTTGTCATAAAATATATTTAAAATTCCCGATCGTGCCTGCAACAGTCAGGGTTTCCTCCTGTCCATTTTTTAATTGAGTTGAAAATTTCCACACACCCCCAATTATTATATTTACATTTTTTAACATTCTAACCATTGTATGATAATTCATCTTGCTTCCTAGTGGCAAACTGCCCAGCGAGTCCAAACCCGGTAAAATATAGCAGAAGGAACAAGGAAGAAGGCTTTAGTTAGCTAGGAGAGAAGTTAGAAGCAATCTTCGGCAAGGATTTCAGCAATTAAAAACTTCATAGCTTACATCTT